>CAZZPH010000255.1:2438-4484 GCA_964655725.1 uncultured Hyphomicrobium sp. | reverse complement strand
CCGAGAACGCGCCTTATTGTTGCCTCCCAACCGCGCTAATGCTTCCTATCGTCTGGGCATTTGGCGCGCCTCCGGACGGAGCCGTCAGCCGACGTTGCGCCGGACGAATAGAGCGCCGGGCGTGGTACGCTCGCTGTGCGCGGCCAGGTAAACCGGAGGACTACTCGTGGAGAAACCTGTTGGGTCATTGATTTCAATGTGGACGCTCCGTGCGGGTGTTGCGGCGTCGGTGCTCACGATGATGAGCGGCTATCTTCCCGGTGCGCTGTTCTTGCTTTCTGATGAGTTCCCCAGACGAACTCGAATCAGTGTCCTGTTTCTGACGCTCTTCGCCGTTTTCAGCGTGCTTCAGGCGGCGTGGTGGTTAACAGCACGTGTCAGGCGCGGCCGCCACTAGCGTTATGGCCCTCGGAATCGAAGTGTCGTGAGTTGTCCTGCTCGATGAGTCGCCTATGTGTCGCGTAAGCTCCCGCCTCAGGTAAGACGGTCACGTGGATCCTGTTCTTCGCCTCAGCGGCATCACCAAAACGTTCGGCAACGTGACGGCGATGGATCATGTCGACCTGGTGGTACCGCGTGGTGCGCTGTACGGAGTGATTGGACCCAACGGCGCGGGAAAGACGACCACGATCCGGATCATCCTGGCGATTCTGTTGCCCGATGCCGGAGAGCTTACCGTGTTGGGCCGCTCGTCAGCGTTGCTTGCCAAGGACCGCATCGGCTACCTGCCGGAAGAGCGCGGCGTTTACCGGAAGATGGGCGTCGGCGCTTTCTTGGCGTACATGGGAAAGCTGAAGGGGATGCCGTCGGCGGAGGCGAACCGTCGGGCGAGCGTCGTGCTGGAACGTGTAGGCCTTGCGCCAGCACACGGCAAGCGCTGCGAGGAGCTGTCAAAGGGCATGCAACAGCGTGTGCAGTTCGCGGCCGCTGTCATTCACGAGCCGGAGCTCCTGATCCTGGATGAACCGTTCAGCGGGCTCGATCCAGTTGGCACGAAAGTCATGCGCGGCTTGATCTTGGAGGAACACGATCGCGGTGCCACAATCTTGTTGTCGACGCACACGATGCACCTGGCGGAGGAGTTGTGTCAGCAGCTGGTGATGATCCATCGTGGACGAAAGGTGTTGGATACGCCGGCCGCGGCGGTGAGGCGGCAGTACGATCGCACTGAAATCGTGTTCGAGCCGCTCAATCCTGGTGCCGACCCAGCGGTTTTCACCGCGATTCCGGGTGTGGTTGCCGTGACAGTCGGCGATGAGACGTGGCGGGTCCGGCTACATGAGGGAACCGATGGCGCCTCCGTCATGAGCCGAATGGCGTCGCTCTGCACGCCGGCCCGAATGCAGTTGTCGCGGCTCAGTCTCGAAGACATCTTCGTCAAGATTGTCGCCGGAGAGGCTCCCGAGGAGATTCAGCGTCGGCTGAGCGCCGGCGTCGCGTCGACATCGATTGTGACGAGGTGACGGAGTGAGGAGAATTGGCCACATCGCAGCCCGCGAAGTCATGGCCGCGGTCGGGAATCGTGGATTTGTCGCCAGCCTGCTGGGGCTGCCCGCAGTGCTCATCGCGACGTTCGTGGTGATTCCACGTGTAGGCAGCAGCGGCCTCGAGCTGCGCGGTGAGATCGCCATCATCGACCATAGCGGCGTCGTCTTGGACAAGCTGCTGGATACGGTCAAGGAGCCGGAGCGATCGAAGGCGTTGGAGAGCACCGAGTCGCTGGCGGAATCGCTGCGCGGTGGCATCGGCACGTTGCGCGCGCCGAACCGCGGTTCGAACTCGGTGAACTGGCCATTGCAACTGCGCATCCTCGAGCGAGCGCCGTCGGCCGACCTTGATAAAGAGAAGGCGACACTGGATTCCGGCTCCAGTGATACGCGGCGACATGCCGTTGTCGTTGTGCATCGTGACGCGGCCGTTGTGGCCGGTGGGCGACCGGGCGTGGACGCCTACGCGGTTTACATGTCCCAGAACGTCGACGAACGCATCGAGGCGGTCATTCACGAGATCGTTCGGGAATCGATCGCGCGGGCACGCGCTGCGGCT
>CAZZPH010000255.1:0-2428 GCA_964655725.1 uncultured Hyphomicrobium sp. | reverse complement strand
GCCTTGGTTCGGGGGATATTGCGGCGATTGTGGGCGTGTCGAAGAGTGAGTCCGTGATTGTCTCGCCCCACGGGGAGCGCAGCGCTGCACGCAGGAATTCACGTGCGGTCGCGATCGTCTTTGCCGGGCTTCTCCTGTTGAGTGTGATGACAGGGGGATATGCGCTACTGGCTTCAACGGTTGACGAGAAGGCAAGTCGCGTGGTCGAGGTGCTTCTTTCGGCCGTCGCTCCGTTCGAGTTGATGGCGGGCAAGCTGCTGGGGCAACTATCCGTCGGGCTACTCGTTATCGCCGCGTACCTCGGACTGGGTGCTGCGTCGCTGGCCTCGTTGGCGATGGTTGTTCCGGTCGACGCATCGGTGGTTGTTTATGCCGTGATGTTTTTTGTGGTGACGTATCTCATGTTTGGTGCTGTGCATATGGCGGTCGGCGCGGCGGTGAGCGACATGCGAGAAGCGCAGGCGCTGCTTGGCCCGGTCATGGTGGCTCTGATGGGACCGTGGCTGCTGGCCCCCACGATCGCGCGTGATCCGAGCTCGTTCCTCAGCGTAGTGGCGAGTTTCATTCCGCCGGTTAACACACTGGCCATGTTGTTGCGGCTCACCTCGGCTGCGCCGCCTCCCACATGGCAAGTGTGGCTCACGATCGGGATCAGCCTTGCCGCGACGACGGCGACGATTTGGTTCGCCGCCAAGATTTTCAAGATTGGCCTCCTCATGTACGGCCGGCCGCCCGATTGGGCGACATTGCTCCGATGGGCGAAGGCCGCATAAGCGTCGCCCGCAAGCCTGCAGGTGCACGGTCCGCTTTTCGTGATCATCGGTCAATGTGATTGGAGGCGAAGGACGTGAGTGAACGGCGTTCTATTGAAGGTGCACTCGCTGGGAACCCTGGAGTGCTGGCAGCATTGGTGGGGTCCGAGTCGAGTAGTGGCCAGCCCAACGACGTTGCGTACGTGCTTCTTTCCGAGACCACAAAGCTCACCGTCGCCGAACTGGAAGTGCGGTTGCGGAAAGCGCATCCAGAACACACGGTCTCATCATTCGTGATCGTGCGCCGTCCTTCCCCTGCCGTTCATGGTCAAATCGAACCCCGGCTTCGCCCGTCGGCGAATGACGTGTCGGCTGAGTCGCAAATCCTCGAGGTCGTGGCGGGTGTTTGGAGTCAGGTGCTTGGAGTGGAAGCGATTGCGGATGGGGCGAATCTCCTGGACCTCGGTGGGCATTCCTTGCACGCGATGCAGATCGTGTCTCGTTTGGAGGAGATGTTCCAGACGCGACTGTCGTGGCCTGATGTACTCAGAAGCTCAACACCCGCGGGACTGGTGGCGACGTTGGTCGCGAGCGAGGGTGCGGCTGGTCGTACAGCGAATATCGCGAATCTGATTAGGCGGTTTGCCGATATGAGGACTCGCGTTCGCGTCTGACGGTATCCATTGCGGTGTGACTGGTCGGGCACGTCAGACTGACGAGGACCCCTCGTTAACCTTCCCTTGTTGTTCGATCCGATAACGCTGGGAATCCTTCTAGCGATCTGCGCCACCCGGGTCAGCAGCCTTACCGATGTTGAAGAACCTGCGGAATTCTTTACGCGACTCTCTCTCGCATGAGCGGCCGGCGGTCGTGCCGCTGTCGTTTGCGCAGCGTCGGTTGTGGTTTCTCAATCAGCTGGAAGGCCCGAGCCCGACCTATAACCTTCCGCTCGCGTTCCAGCTGACGGGCGCGCTCGATCGGCGCGCATTGAAGGCAGCGCTGGACGATGTAGTGGCGCGGCACGAAAGTCTGCGGACTCGCTTTCCGGCGCCAGGCGGCGTGCCGCGGCAAATGATTGAGCCGGCAACGACAGCGAGGGTGCCGGTGACGGTCATCGAGATCGCTGCCGCCGCGGTGCCGGGGGCGATCACTGCCGCCGCGCGATATGCCTTCGATCTAAGCGCGGAGCTGCCGCTGCGGGCGACGTTGCTCGGGGTCAATGCGACCGAGCACGTGCTGGTGCTGGTGCTGCACCACATCGCGGCGGACGGCTGGTCGCAGGGGCCGCTGGCGCGGGACCTGGCGCAGGCGTATGCGGCGCGCTGCGCCGGGCACGCGCCGGCGTGGGCGCCGTTGCCGGTGCAGTATGCCGACTACACGCTGTGGCAGCAGGCCGTGCATGGAGCCGATGACACGGTCGACAGTGAGTCGGCGGACAGTGAGGCGGCGCGGCATACAGCGTATTGGCGGGCGGCGCTGGCGGGCGCGCCTGAGGTCTTGCCGCTCCCGACGGAGCGGCCGCGTCCCGCCGAAGCCAGCTATCAAGGCGACGTCGTACCCCTGCAACTGTCCGCCGCCGCGCATCAGGCGCTGCTGCACGTGGCCCGCGTTCACCAAGCGACGGTGTTCATGGTGGTGCAGGCCGGTGTGGCGGCGTGGCTGACCCGGTTGTGGGC
>CAZZPH010000254.1:0-4501 GCA_964655725.1 uncultured Hyphomicrobium sp. | reverse complement strand
TTCAATGGCCAATCGGCTTCAGCGGCCAATCGGCTTCAACGGCCAATGGACTTCAACGGAATGACTAGCCCAGTGGATTGCTTGAGGCAACGCAGACCCGCTCAGCACCCGCGCGCGCGACACTATGTGCCGAGACCTGACTTGGTCAGCAGGGTGGGCGGCGTGGCGGAAGACTTCTTCCGGTCAGCATTGAGCCGCCGCGCGATCGGCCACAATTTTTCCAACTGCCGGCGCAGATCAGCCGGACTTTGAACCAGCAGCCGGGACGCCACCGGGTGTGCCGCCGCCCGCAAGTTCTCCTGCTCGGAGCGGGTGAACGCTATGATGAGGGCGCGTTGGCGCTCAGACAGCGTATCAGCTTTGGGGCTCACCATGTGTTCAATCAAAATCGAACAGTCGTGCTCATCGCCCAAAAGCTGTGACAATTGCCGCGCAGTCGCGATGCGCACCTCCATCAGCTCGGGCCAAACGTTGGCCAACAGCTGGAGGTGACGCCAGTGACGCTGCACACAGCGGCGGAAGTCGTGGAACTCCGTGTCGCGTCCGTTTTCGTAGGCGACCTTGCAGGCGCGCCGCGCGTGGGCGTAGGTGCTGCTGTATCCCTCAGCCAAAGTCTCGATGCGCCCAGGACGGAACGACAGTTTGCGGCAGCGGCGAGCGGCTTCGTCGAGGAGCTTGAGTGCGCGGGTGGACTGTTCCTCCGGCACCGCCTCACTGGGTCCGTTGACGCCACCAGACGAGGGTTTGTCAGAGTGGAACAGCGACAGCGCGACCGACAGCGCGCCGGTCGTCTCCTCGTCGTGGCAGTGCGCGGCCAGCGATTGCAGGGTCTGATGCATGACGTGGCGATCGCGCTCCTGCGAGAGAAGCTTGCCGACACTGCGCATGCACTGATCTTCGATACGAAAAACACGCCGGTCCAAGCCGGGCCGCGCCAATCGCAGCAGAGCCCGTCCGCGCTTCATGGCCTTGCGGGATTCGTGCACCGCGATCGGCGCGTCTTCACCCGACGACAGAAGCGCGCGCGCCTGATCGATCTGGGCCAGAAGCAGGCGCCGGATCTCCGCTTCCAGTCTAGGTCCAATCTTGATGCGGTAAGCCATCGGAACGTGCACTCACGCCAACACGATATATTACGCAGCGACACACTTAACACAGAAGGTCTGCCAACGGCGCGCGCGCGTGCGGCGGTAACGCGCGTGATGCTGAGATCTGGTGAGGCGTGATGCGCAATCAACGACTTCTGTGGCTAGAACATCAAACTGTCACAAACAATCAATTTTGGAAAATCTCGCGCGCCTCACATTCTCCATTCAATTTGAAAATCGCGTGTTTTTGGAGTGTGGAACCGTTTGTGGCGTTAACCATGATTCCGTGGCCCGAACACGGATCATCCGTGTGGCCGGGTACGCCGGACGATCCGATCCGTCCACCCGTCACGATCATGGCACCCTCAGCCTGCCGTGCCGCGCGCCACGACGCGAGCGCGCGCGCTTGATCGCAATTCTCTGCGACAGCAAGGCACGTGTCCGGCAGCATCACCGAGAGCACCCAGACTGGGGTCTGTCCCGTGACAATGCGAACGGCGGTGGCGTCAGCAGGTGCTCCACCGGTCTCATCACTGGTTTGCAGCGCGGTCAGAGGGTCGCGTCCGGCAAGACGGATGGCGCGATCATAGCGCACGGCGATGGCCGTGAAGCCAGACCCTTCCCCGGGACCGGTTGGTGTGGTGGAACGATCCCGTGAGGGGCGATTAACCGCGCGGCTCACGGCCTGCTGGGAAACAATGATCCGCCAGGCGCGCGCGGGCAGCCAGGGACGAATTGATTTCAGGTTCAAGACACCTTGAAGAATGACGATGTCGGTCTCATCGAGGTCATCCGGTGCTGCTGCAGGACGGGGCGCTGAGCGACGCTCGGAACCAAAGCTCGTTCTCCAGGGCGATGCGTTGCCCGCGTGAGGCGCAGAGCTGTGTGCGGCGTGTGAGTGTGTCCCGGACAGATCGAGCTGGATGACGCGAAGAGCCCGCATCGCCGGGGGCTGCGGCGCTCCCGGCGGCTCCGCGGCGGCCACGGGCGCCACGGTCAGAATGTGGCCGGCGGTGATCAGGGCGGCCATGAGCGCTGAGGATATCTGGAGGCCGATCATGTCCGTCCCGAGCGTCGCGGTTGATCCTTCGGAGGGGATACCGGCCACGCCCAAAGTCGGAGCCGCGGCCATTCTGAACGCTTATTGTGATGCGATTCTGAAGTATAAGTCTGCATTCGCGCACCGTTGGAGCCAAGCCCATCCATGACCGCAGGTCACAGCACCATGCCCTCGCCACTCAGCCGCTGGTCGGCGCGTCTGGCGCTCTTCGGCGTGCTTTTGGTCATCACCGCCATGTTCCTCCATCGGGTTTTTGCCCTTTCGACCCCTGCAGCGTTCAATCTGCTGGCCGCCGCCTATGCCGGGGCGGCGCTCGCGGTTGTGATCGGATGCTGGGCTCTGATCGGCGTATGGCGGCGCGACACGCCCGGTGCATCGCGGATCGTCCTTGGCCTCGTTCTGGGCGGGATCGTGCTCGCCACGCCGCTGGCGCTCATGATCGCAGCGGCTCAGCATCCCATGCTGAATGACGTGACGACGGATCCGCGCCGCCCGCCCGCTTTTGTCGCTTTGGCGCGCGAGCGTACAGGTTGGGCGAACCCGGCAGCCTATCCCGGCGAGAGCTTCGCTGCGATCCAGAGGGAGGGCTTTCCCGATCTCCAGCCGATCATCGTCAATCGCTCGGTTCTGGAGGCCTATGAGATCGTACTGGAAGCGCTGGACCGGCAGCAGTTGACGCTGGTGGTGGACGTCGCGCCCTCGCCCGAACAGCCCGAAGGGCGGATCGAGGCCTTCGACCGGACGTTGATTTTGGGATTTTACGACGATGTGGCCGTTCGCGTGTCTCCCACCGAGGCTGGAGCGCGCATCGATCTGAGGTCGTCTTCGCGCTACGGACGGTCCGACTTCGGCCGTAACGCCACACGGTTGCGCGACATCATGCGCGAAATCGTGGCGCGTCTGGAGGCCACGGTTCCGGCGGCAGAGCCCGAACTCGTCGATACGCCCAACCAGAAGACTGTCAAACGGCCCAAAAACGAAACCCGTGATCCGTCCCGGCCTCGCAAGCAATGACGCCGCGCTCTTCCAGGTTCTCGATGTGTGCAAGCACGCTCATGGCGGCTGCTCCCGATAGTCGCGGATCGAGATCGGCATAGATCCGCTCGACGAGATCGGGCACGGACATGGCGCCGTCCTGAATGGCCGCAACGATCGCCTGTTCGCGCCATTGCCGATGAACCAGATGGGCCTTGACCATTCTGAGCGGCTTTTCAAGGCGTCCGCCGTGGCCGGGCAGGTAGAGCCGGTCGCGCCGCGTCAGAAGCCGTTCGAGCGAGCGGATGTAGTCCGACATGCGCCCCTCGGGTGGCGCGATAACCGTCGTGTTCCATGCCATCATGTGGTCGCCAGAGAACAGGATGCGCCCGTGATCGAGGGAAAAGCAGAGATGATCGGGTGCGTGTCCAGGCGTGTGAAGCGCGCTGAGGGCCCAGTCGGCGCCTTCGATGATATCGCCATCGCCCACCGCGATATCGGGTTCGAAGCCTTGATCAATGAACGTCTGATTGGACGGCAGAGCCCCGCGGCGCACCCCTGGGGCGGGAACGAGCGACGTGCGGCCTGTGCCATAGATGCGTGCACCCGTCGCCGCAGCGAGGGCTCGCGCGCCATCGCTGTGATCACGATGGGCATGCGTGATCAGGATGTGCGTGATCGGGCGTCTGCCAGCACATGCCAGGATGGCGGCGCGATGGGCGGCCTCGTCCGGGCCTGGATCGATCACGGCGAGCTTGAGGGTTCCGACGATGTAGGTGTTGGTGCCTTTGGAAGTGAAAGGCCCGGGGTTTTCGGCGACGAGGCGCACGATGCCCGGCGCGATGGGCTCCGGGGTGCCGTACGCAAATGCCATATCGGTCTTGAAGCTTGCGTCACTCACGCCACATGGCCGCCTGTGTTGGTGGTTTTAGAACTCTGTGTCGCGCGGCCGTTGCCGCCCATCGGCATTTTGAAACCGGCCGGGCGCATCGTCGTATGCCTTACGGGAGGCCCGGTCTAGCCGGTGGCTCCCCGCAACGGACCGCGTGCACCGGTCCTCAGTCCACTACTGGAGAACGCATTATGCGCAAAGTCACGATCATCAATGCCGCGTTGGCGGCCCTTCTGGCGGCAACATTACCTGCACTGGCCGCCGAGGAAGCCGGAAAATGCGGCAAAGGTAAGCGCTGGGATAAAGAAACCCAGACCTGCGTGCCCAAGCCCCCCAGCACCGGTTCGGGGACCTCCATCGAGCGCTGAACACCGATTTTGAGCCGGCGTGGCGTTGGCGGCCCGGTTCACGGGGCTGCCGATGCCACGCTGGTGCTGTTCATGGGGTCTAAAGAACCTGAGAAGCGGCCCGCCGCCGCTGCCGCCT
>CAZZPH010000253.1:0-4509 GCA_964655725.1 uncultured Hyphomicrobium sp. | reverse complement strand
GCGCTCTAACCAACTGAGCTAAGGCGGCATGACGGGCGAAAACCCCATCTGAAAATCACGTAGCGCGGCTCAACTGCGCACCCCAGTGGCGGGATTGGCGCTCCGCTTGACGATCACCGGGAACGAACGCTCCCCAGGGTCCGTGCCAGTGTCCGTGGCCAGTATCCGTGCCAGTCTGCGTCAGCGTCCCGGCAACGTGCACTCCTTCAGTCCGCACGCTCAGGCACGCGAGGCGCACCTGCGCCTCGGACTGTCACACGGCAGCCGGCCCGTGCCTCTCGCGGAGGCCCACGCCACGCGACGGATGCGGCGCCTGTCAGCGCCCGCGCATCACCGGTAAGAACCGTTCCCGGCCGCCCGCGTCAAGCGAAAAACGAGGGGCGGGCGCCCGTGTCCGCCCCCGCTCGAAAGTCCCACACCGCAGGATGGCATCACCCCAGCCACCCGTCGACCCTCTGAATGCCACGCCACCTGGCCGTCCGCCGCCGTGCAGGATGCTGGGGCTCCGCTGGGTCATCGCCCCTGAGGCGGCCGGACGTTCGCGCATTATGCTCAAAACTCCGGCTAAGTAACGCTGCTCAAGCTCGTAGACGCAACGAGCCCCGCCCACTAACGTCTGAGGCAAACCGAGCTTTCTCAGCCCGAGGCGCCCCCGTGTCCGCCGCACCCAAAATCCCCGACCTGCCCGAGGCCCTGCGCGCGGCGCTGGACGACCAGCACGTGCAGACCCTCATCATCCACCCCGCGACAGCCCGCATCCTCGCCGCCAACGCCAGCGCGCGCCGGCTCTTGGGCCTGCCCGGCCCCGATGGAGCGGCCGTCCTCGACAGCGCCATGCCCGCGGTGCGCGCGATCCGCGCCCTTGCAGCCAAGTTGGGGCCTGAGGGCCAGCGCGCGATGCTGACCTTCTGGACGCCGGCGGGCGCAAAGACACTCGACGGTGTGCTGAGCGAGATTTCCGGCAGCGCGGCGGAGGACCGGCTGGTGATCATCCGCGCCGGGTCCGTCGAGACGAGTGACGATGGTGCACCCGAGGACCGCACACCAGCAGTGCCGCCGGTTGCCGCGCTCGTTCCGGCACGCGATGACTTGCAGACACTCAATGAGATCGCGCGGCGCATCCGCGAAGGCCAGACACAACGTTTGATCCCCGCTGACGTCAGGTCGGCCGCGTCGATCGGCGATGGTCCGCACAAGGCCGATACCGCACAACCTGCCGATGGACTGATTGAGATGCCCGATGCATTGCCTGAACCGGCCACGTCATCAACGGATGGCCTCCGCCCCGCCATGATCGTCAGCTCAGATACGGACAGACGAACATCCCAACCCGTCGAAGCAGATCCACCAGAGCACCAAGCCTCAGGGCCCGGCCAGCCGGACGACACTGCGCAAACCTCCGCTCGGCAGCAATCGTTACAGCCACCCTCTGAAACGGATCAGCCTCCGCAGACGCCACAACCTGCACCGCCACCGCCGCTTGACCTCGCCAAACTTGCCCACGAACTGAAGACGCCGGTCAGCGCCATAGCGGCTGCGTCGGAGATCATCAGGGACGAACGCTTCGGCCCGATCGGCAACGCGCGCTATGCGGGGTATGTCGCCGACATCCACGACAGCGCGCGCCATGCCCTCGCACTGATCGAACGCATGCTGGTTCGCCCCGAGCCCGAGGATGGCGCCCCTCATCTCACCTTTGCACGCCATGATCTCAATCAGATCGTTTCAGGCTGCGTTTCGAGCCTGACCCCGCTCGCGGAGGCCAAAGGCGTCGCCCTCGGTCAGATGCTGAGCCGCGGCACGCTGCCGATTACGGCGGATGAAACGAGTGTGCGCCAAATCGTCCTCAATGTTCTGACCAATGCCATCAAGTTCACGCCGCGCGCGGGACGGGTGAAAGTGACGACGGGGCACACCAGCCGGGGGGGCGCTCTGCTGGCCATCATCGACAGCGGACCAGGAATGAGCGCAATCGAAATTGCCGAAGCCATGAAACCCGTTCCCCAAAATTCGCTGACACGGCGCGACGGTGGGGGATTGGGATTAGGCCTGCCCCTCTCCACCGCGCTCTGCGAGGCCAACGGCGCACGTTTGTCGATTGAAAGCACACCCGGCCAGGGCACGCGCGTCAGCGTGGCGTTTCCCGGTGGCAGGATCGTTGCCATCTGACCGGATGCCTGCCCCACACCACGCGCGTCGAGCGTCACATTTCAATTGCGAATTAGACTATTTCTAATGTGCGCTGTTGCAGCGAAAATTCATTGACCAAGACTGCGGGTGCTGGTCTATTCAGCGCGCGCCGCGCTGCAAAAAGCATCGCTGATCCAGCGCCTCCTGAAACCGATATCGGGACTTTGACTCCCGGCTATTGGAGATGAACCATGACCCTCCCTGTTGTCTGGAACTCTATGCGTGCCCGCGGCGCGGTTGGCATCCTTGCCTCGCTTGCCGTCATCGCCACAGCGCTTTCGCCCGCCACTGCGAACGATGGCGACGTTAACATCTATACGTATCGCGAACCCGAGCTGATCAAGCCGCTCATCGACGCCTTTACGGCCAAGACCGGTATCAAGGTCAATGCCATCTATTCCAAAGACGGCCTCGTGGAACGCATGAAGGCTGAAGGCACCAATAGCCCGGTCGATGTCCTGCTCACGAACGAATTCGGACTGCTCACGCTCGCTAAAGCGGCAGGCGTCACGGCACCCAACGCGAGCGACGACCTGACCTCGGCGGTTCCCCAATCGTTGCGCGATCCCGAAGCACACTGGTTCGCGCTCACGCGGCGCGCACGTGTGTTGTATGTCTCGCGCGATCGCGTCAAAGAGACCGAATTGTCCTATGAAGATCTGGCCGACCCGAAATGGAAGGGTCGCATTTGCACGCGCTCTGGCCAGCATACCTATTCAGTCGCACTGATCGCCTCGATGATCGCCCATCACGGCGAAGAGAAGGCCGAAGCCTGGCTGCAGGGACTGAAGTCCAACCTCGCGCGTAAGCCTGCGGGCGGCGACAGAGAGTCGGTGCGCGACGTGCAGGCCGGGCTCTGCGACATTGCCATCGGCAACACCTACTACATGGCGGCCATGTCAAAGAACCCCGAGCAGAAGGCATGGGCCGATGCCGTGCGTATTGTCTTTCCGAATGCGGCAGATCGCGGAACGCACGTCAATGTGTCCGGCATGGCGCTCGCCGCGCACGCGCCCAATCGCAAGAATGCAGAGCTTCTGATGTCGTTCCTCGTGTCCGAAGAAGCGCAGTCTCTCTACGCCAACCTCGTTAATGAATATCCAGTTCGCGAAGGGATCCCGTACAGCGATATGGTGCGCAGCTGGGGTGAGTTGAAAGCCGATCCGCTTCCCCTGGAGACAGTGGCAGCAACACGCAAGACGGCCTCTGAAATGGTCGATCGTGTTCAGTTCGATGCCGGCCCGGGAAGCTAAGACTTGCGATGCGTGGGGCGCGCTTGAATGCGCGCCGACACGCTGGAGGGTTGCCCCATGATGAAACCGCCACCCGGCGCAGAACACTTCCCTTCGATGTTCGAAGCCGATCCGCGGCGTGCCGCTCTCGCCATCGGGCGCGCCTTCCGCTCCGGCATCCTTGCCCTCAACGGACACAGGATCGAAGCTTGGTCATTTGCCTGGCAGGAACTCGCCGCACTGACCGGAGGGGAAGAAGCCGACATCTTGCTGGAAGGAATGGCCGACTTTGTCGAGGCGGTCGATTCGTGTGCGGGACGGCCCATCGCCGTCCTGCCGTCGGGATGCCCGGGACTGTGCCGCGATGAATGTCTCGCAGTCTCGATGGTCGCCGCATCGCAAATCGGCGCATGTCCTGCGTTGAAGGCCTGCGCGTATGCTCTGCTGCGCTGCTCTCGGATCGAGCGACCGATCGAGACGGCTGACAGGCTTGCCCAGCAGCTCCAATGTTTCGGCGCTGTCTTGTCCGCCGACTATGTGTGCAACGCCGCAGCGATGCTGGCTCAAACAAGCGAGAGACCGAATTGACGTGTTCCCAATGCGTCAAGAGGGCCGGACCCGCATCTGAGTGCCGTTGGAAACCACGGATCGGCTCAGAGCGATGACGGGCCCACTCGAGGTCGTGCACGCGCGCGGCGTCACCTGCGAACGTCTCTTGGTGCGCCTCTCGCGCGGCTACGGCGTCTGGTGCAATCGCCGCCGCATCTCACCACTGTGGACGTTCTGCGTTGTCCTCATCGCCGCTCTGGTGGCTCTACCCATCGCCTCAGTCTTCGTGATGGCCCTGACAGGCGGCTGGACGGATTGGGGGCATCTGTCGCGCTATGTGCTGCCGCAATCCGCATGGCAAACACTGCAATTGACGATTGGCGTTGCGTGCCTGACCCTGCTGACGGGAACGGGAACAGCCTGGCTTGTCACCATGTACCGCTTTCCGGGGCGCAATCTGCTTGACCGCCTGCTCAAGCTGTGCTCTCCGCTCGGGAAACAATCCGTCAAGCGGTCTCGGAGTTTCGGCAAGTTCATA
>CAZZPH010000252.1:0-4510 GCA_964655725.1 uncultured Hyphomicrobium sp. | reverse complement strand
AGTTGTTCTCAGCGGGATAACCGATAACCCAAAGCTCGTCGCCCTTTTGAAGGTGTTCAGCGTAATACAGCCCTTGCTCCAAGTCTTGTGCTACGAGAGGAGTGTCACCGGCTAGACCAAATTCATCGAGATCAATACGAAGCACAAATACGTCTTTGAACTCTTCGTCTTCCGCTTCGTCCAATTTAACTGAGTACTGCTCGTTGAAGGGCAGGGATACCCGGGACTTATCAGCCGGAAATATCCTGAGGTTGTCTGCTGTACCGCCCAACTTCTGCATAACATGTGCGGCAGTTACCCAATAGTAGTACCGAGAATTCGCTAGGAGGATCGACGAACCTTTTCCCCAGTACCGAAAGTCGGAGTCAGTGACTTCAAAAAGTACGGGACGCGAGGTTTGCTCGAAGGGGTTCAATTGTACTGCCTGACCATTACTTGACCCGCAAGATTAGGGCACAACACGCCTTTGTCGAGCAAATCGCGAACGGCTCCCTCGGGTCACCACAAGCCATTGTAGCTCAGCTAGAACTTCAGTCCCGTTTCGGCCATGAGTGGACGTTCCACTGGTCAACGATCAGCGAGCGGAGCGAAGGGCGGCGCGCCGAGACGGCCGTGTCCGAGAACAATGACAGAGCAATGGCCTATTGCTCGCGTGATTCCGTTATAGAGAAGCCTGCGCAGATGTTCTGGGCCGCCCGTAGCAGTATGGGGCCAGAGGACAATGATGTTCTGGAACTCGCGGTTCTTGGCGCGCTGGATCGTCATCGCAAGGTGTCCGCGGTGCTGCCGGAATCCGAGGCGCGATTGGTTACGCACGGCTTCGCGGACAAGCTCGGTAACGTGCGCGGATGTGAAATCGTTCTGTCCACACACCCGGCGCAGACGGTCCATGCGTGCGATCGCATGCGCAACCGGCGCTTGGGCAGCTATAGGTGCGAGTATGGAGCAGAAATCGGCATAGGTCGCTGCTAGCGGCAGCTGGAGGTCCGTGAGTAATGCGGCGGCGATTTCGGAGTCCTGTGCTTCCCAAGTGAAGTGGAACGGCCCAAACGTTTGTCCGTTTCTGCGGAGCCATGTCCGCGTCCGAACGGTATCGAGCGCAGTGCGCAACAGCGTGTTCCCCGCATCCGGCGTGAGAATCGCGGTCTGCCCGTTCCGCTGGGACATTTCATTGGAAATCGCCCACGCAACGAGCCCGGCGTTCCTTGCATGTATTTGGAGAAGGCGGAAGCCCTGGCCGTTCCAGGTCGGATTGCGGCTCCGCGGGCTCTGCGTGAGCACGGCCTTGATGTTGCCACCCTCCCTGACCACACGGGCCGCTGCAAGCAAGCCGCGCTGCGCTGTGCGCATGGGCTTCATGAGACGGTGGATCTGTCCAGCTCCCTCGAGCCAGTCCATGACGCCGGCGGTGTCCCGCCCGTCGGCAAGACACTGGAAGGCGTCCGCCGCCGCTACAATGCTGCATGAAGCTGAAAGCCCCTGAAGGACGCGCACCCGGTGACCATCGAGATCCTGCGCTTCATCTACGAGAACGAGCGGAAAGCTGGCTGCCACCCACTGCTGCACGGCGGGCGTTTCAAGAAGCTCGGAGGCGAGAAAGCACGGCCCGTCGAATTCATTCAATGCAGCCGATCGCGCAAGTGCTGCCTCGTTACCGTACAGGAGGCTTCTGCGCCGTGCAGCCAGGATGCGCGCGAACACATCGAAAGTCTGGCACTCGAACCGGCGGCGGAACAGGACGTTCTGGCCAAGCCGCGCCTGCAGACGGCGGCGCGCGCCATTCATGAAGGTGAGCGCTAGCACGCGCCGGTCTTCACCGAGAACGCCGCCCTGAACAAGTTCGCCCGCGCGGCTCACGAGATTGTGCGTCTTGCCTGTTCCTGCCGCGCCTTCAAAAAAAACGAGCGTCATGGCGAGAATCTAAAGACGTGCATCGCGGGTGTCGAATCCGCCGGGATGTGCGGAAACAACGCAGTGTTGGTATTCATGGGATCGCGAACAACATCGCATAGCGCGCCGAGCAATCGCGCGGCGCGCGCACGGCAGGCTGGGTTTCCCATTAGGGCGACAGCGGTGGACTCGTGCGTCGGCGCGTAGGATTTGCGGGTGAGAAGGAAGGCAATCAATTCGTCCGTGGTCGCAAAATTCTGAGCGAGCGCGGTTCCCAAGGCGGAGCGCGCATTCACTTCGTCCGCTTCCACGATCCACGCAACCACATGCTCCATCGCCCAATCCTGCGGCCAGAACACAACGCATCTCGGCGGCCGCGCAATGGCTCTCACGGCATCGAAGTAACCGCGCCCATCCACATCGCCGTCGACAAGGATACTGGGCCGCCCATGAACCTTGTTGATGATCGCAAAGGTATCAGCGACCTTGGCATCAATGGTGGGAACGACGCCAATAAAGGTTGAGAATCGTGATTCGTTCTGCTCCGCGTCCTCCCAACTCTGTTGCGACTCGAGCGCGGTCTGGAGCGCTTCGAGCCACGCCACGTCCGACGCGCCTTCGGGGATGAGAACGCACTCGTGCATGAGCGAAGCAACCAGCTTCTGACGCCACGCGTAAAGAAGGTGCTGCTGGTGGTTGGTCGGGGCCGCTGGAACAGTGTCCATGAGGGGCTGGGCCGTTAGCATCCCGTTGCTTGTTTCGATAAAGAGCGTGTCTGGGGCCGGGAACATCGCCGCCACGATGGGGGAATGCGTGGTCACGACGGTCTGGTCACATAAGGCGTTGAGGCGGTTCACAAGACGCTTTTGCTGCGAGGGCTGGATATGCAGTTCGGGCTCTTCGATAGCGAGCACGAAAGATTTGCCAGTTTCCGCGCGCGCTTTGCCAAACTGCAAGAGCAAAAGAAGGCTTTGTAGCGACACAAGCCCCGTTCCTTGTCGCATTGTGGGCAACGTCGGCCCGGTTCCTTGCGTGAAATGAGGGATGACGGTTTCCAGCACGCTATCACTGTCGGTCCCGGTCAGTCGAAGCTTGAGCTTCGGAGCGGTTGGCAGGAGCTGGCGCAATTCCTCATTAACGGAATTCACGATCTCGGTGAGGCCCGGTTGGTTCTCCAGCCGTTCGGTTTCGGGCGGGGTCCAGAGGCGCTGGCGCTCAGCGCGCACAGCCTGCGCGGGCATACCGCCGCGCGTCGCTACGACTCGCCGGAACAGTTCAGAGGCAAAAGAAATCCAGCGGTCCCATGTTCTTGAAGCAGGGACCAAGAAGAAGCCCATCTCTTGCAGGGTTTTGGTGTGAACCGTTCGGAGATGGGCGTCTTCGGCAAACGGATCGCCCAGCGAGTCTTCATCGTCCACGAAAAACCGGACCGTCTCGGCTTCAATCTCGTCAAGATCGAACCGGGCGGCAATGCCGATCTGGACAGCAAGCTCCGTGTGCTGCGCATCCGGGACCGCTCTCAAAGTCTTTACGTTCGGGTCGAGCCACTTCTCGACGCCGTGATCCAAGCCGAACCACGCCATATTGTGCTGCGGATCGTTATGAGGAAACCCCGCGACGGTCGCGATGATGGTAATGCGGGCAGCCACGTCCGGGGCGCTGCCGTGAAAGTCATGCTCTGTGAGGCGGCGCACCAGCCGCTCGCGCCCGAAAAGAAGCGCCAGCGCCTCGATGATGGTGGTTTTGCCGCTGTTGTTCGGCCCGACTAGCACGGCATGGCGCCCAAGCAGGATATCCGCGGACTGGATGCCCCGGAAGCCCCTGATGGTTAGCCGCACAATGTGCATCTCGTTGCCTCCCGCAAGAAAATTCGTGAGTTCGCATTACTCATTGTGCTTTGTGCTTTGCTATGGGGTTCCAGGGAAGTTCCTGACTGTCTGCTCTGGGTCGTCTACCGTCGGTCATCCGAAACTAGTGCAAGTCTCCGCTTTCGGCCAGACGCAGACGCTCGTGTCCAGTGTTCGATTAGGGCGTGTGACGGAGACAAGACTCGACTCCGCGCTTTGCTTTCCCGTTCCACTTCGAGAATACGGAATCGAACGTCGCGTTCATGTCGGACGCTGTAGCGTCTTTTGAGACAAACGGCCTCAATCCGTCGTAGATGGGGTAGAACGGATTTGCCGCATTCCGCGCCAGATTGTCGTGCACAGTATCAGCCAATTCTTCCTTCATCTCCAGAAGTTTTTTCGCTGGCTCTCTTATCTTTTGCTTCTTCATATCATCGTCAGTAAGGCCGCCGATCCCCGGAATCTTAGGCGTGGCGATTGACAGGTAATTCGTGATCATCAAACTTTTGTATCCCGAGAAGACCGCCACCACTTTCGATCCCTTCTGAAAGCCAAGCTCGCGCAAGTTGAAGTGGACTAGGCCGTATGCACAAGCCAAAGCCTCTGTCCGATGTAACGGGATCGGCAATTTTAGATGGGGAGCCAAGCGACGCAATTCGTCATGGATTTCGTTCGATAGTTCTTCCGTGAGCTTTACGAGCGCGCTGATCCTACTCTGAAATTCCTTTGGAGTAGGCATAGACACCAATTGATCCAGCGACTTCTTTCGCCAC
>CAZZPH010000251.1:0-4520 GCA_964655725.1 uncultured Hyphomicrobium sp. | reverse complement strand
GGCACGGCCGTTCCCGCGGTCGTTGTCTCGGTCATCGGTTCATCCGGAGGTCATGTGGTCTTATGCAGAAACCCAAGGAACTCACGGGACCACCGGCCACGCGGCCAGTGGTCCCACGGGAGACCCAAGGGTGCGACCGTCAGATCAGGTGAACAGCAGCAGGAACGCGATCAGCAGCGCGAAGATGCCGAGGGCTTCGGTCACGGCGAAGCCGAAGATCAGGCGGCCGAACTGGCCATCTGCAGCGGAAGGATTGCGCAGCGCGCCCTGGAGGAACTGGCCGAACAGGTTGCCGACGCCGATGGCGGCAGCGCCTGTGCCGATCGCGGCGAGGCCAGCGCCGATGAGCTTTGCGGAATTCGGATCCATTGGAAGTCTCCCTTTGAGGTGGTTACCGGGTTGATGGGATTGTCTGACGCCTAGTGATGCGGATGGAGTGCGTCGTTGAGGTACATGCAGGTCAACATCGTGAAGACGTAGGCCTGCAGGAAAGCGACGAGAAATTCGAGTGCGGTGAGCGCCGTTGCCATCGCAAGCGGCAAGGGCGCCAACGCCTTGACGGCCCCCGCTGCGCTAAGCAGCATGACGATGAAGCCGGCGAAGACCTTAAGCGTGATGTGCCCTGCCAGCATATTGGCGAACAGGCGCACCGAATGGCTCAGCGGGCGCGAGAAGAACGAGATTACCTCGATGATCGACACCAGCGGAAGAATGTAGATCGGCACGCCATCGGGCACGAACAGCTTGAGAAAGCCCAGCCCATTCTTGGCAAAGCCGACCACCAGCACGATGACGAACACCAGGATGGCGAGCGCCGCCGTCACCCAGAGCTGACTCGTGACCGTGAAGAAGCCCGGAATCATGCCCAGCATGTTGAGTGACAGGATGAAAACGAACAACGTGAAGACAAGAGGGAAAAACTTCATTCCCTGCTCGCCCATGCTGTCGCGTACCATGTTGGCGATGAACTCGTAGAGGCTCTCTGCGATCGATTGCAGACGGCTCGGCACCAGTGACCGCCCCTGTGAGGCCAGCATCAATCCGCCGAAGGCGACGACGAGTCCGAGCCCCATGAAGAGCGCAGAATTCGTGAATGTGATGTCGAGCCCGAACAGGTCGAGCGGGATCAGCCGCTTGACTTCGAACTGATAAATGGGATCTGGCATCCCGCCAGAAGTATCTGCTGCCACTTCGCTACCCCACGTCCCTCAAGTGCCGTTCAATCGTCGTCGTCCCGAATGGGCTTGCCGATATCGCCCTTAGTCTCGCGGGCGATCTCGGATTGCACGCGCTCGAACGTGCGAAGCACGCTGCGAACGCCCGCCACGAACCCCATCAGAAGAAAGATGAGGAACAGCCAGGGCTTGGTGCCAAGCCACTGATCGAGCATGAAGCCGATGAAACCGCCCACGATAATGGCGGCGACCAGCTCGGTCGACATCCTCAGACCGTACGTCATCCCGCGCGAGCGGTTGGTCCGGTCCTTCTGCGCCTCGATTTCCGCCAGCTTTTCAGCCTGCGCATCGTCGATGCGTCCTCCAAGCTCGTCGGCCCGGCGCTTGAACTCAGAAATTTCCTCGGGGCTGAGATGTCCAAGCGGACGGGCCGCCCCTTTGTCCGGGTCCGTCATAGGCTATCCCCTTCGAGGAAAGGGCCGAAAAACCGCCGGGTTTTCGAGCGCGCCGCACCATATGAGCGGGCATTCGGGGTGTCAAGAAAGCCCGGTCGCGGCTTATCGTGCCAAGGGTATGGCGAAACCGCGCAGGCTGCAGGTTGCGGGCGCGGGGGAATGGGCCCGGGGTTTCGTGACCAAGCCGCGACGGGTGGGTCGAGTGCCGCGGGCCTGCATTCTGGATGTGTGGGGCTCAGGACGCCTCGCGGAAGCTGCGCGCGGTCTCCAGGTCGACCGAGACGAGCTGAGAAATGCCCCGCTCGGCCATGGTGACCCCATAGAGGCGGTTCATCCGAGCCATCGTCATGGGGTGGTGGGTGATGACCAGGAACCGGGTCGCGGTCTCGGAAGCCATCTTTTCCATCAGCGTACAGAAGCGATCGACATTGGCGTCGTCGAGCGGTGCATCGACCTCGTCCAGAACACAGATCGGCGAGGGATTGGTCAGAAACACTGCGAAGATGAGGGACAGCGCGGTCAGTGTCTGTTCGCCACCCGACAGCAAGGAAAGCGTGGCCGGCTTCTTACCGGGTGGTTTGGCAATAATCTCCAGGCCCCCTTCGAGCGGATCCTCCGCCGATTCGATCATCTCCAGCCGCGCCTCTCCCCCGCCGAATAAGGTCGCGAAAAGCCGTTGGAAATGGCCGTTGACAGTGTGGAACGCTTCGTCGAGCCGCTTCTTGCCTTCCTTGTTCAGTTGGCTGATGGCGCTGCGCAGTTTCGCGACGGCCTGTTCGACGTCGTCCTTCTCCGTGTCCATCGAGGCATGTTGCGCGACGAGAACGTCGAGTTCCTCGTCAGCCTGCAGGTTGACCGCTCCCAGCCGCTCACGGTCGGCCTTCAATCGTTGGAGTTGACGGTCGATTTCGGCGAGCGCGGGCAAGCTTGTCCCGGCCTCGAGGCCTGCGAGTGCGAGGCAGCCCTCAGGCGCGATCTCGAATGTTTCGCGGATCCGGCGTGCTTCGTCCTGGCGTCTGGTCCGCGCGCCTTCGAGGAGTGCTTCGACACGGGCGCGCATCTCACGCGCTTCCGCGACCAGGGATTGCGCAGATCGCAGCGTCTGAACGGCCGCGCGCTGGGCATTTTCCGCTTCGGCGAGAGCGTCGGCGGCGCGCTGGCGTTCGGCTTCGGCCTCTGAAATAGCCGTCAGCAGCCGGCTACGGCGGGCTTCGACTTCGGCGGGGAGAGCGGTAAGCGTCTCCAGTTCGCCATTCGTTTCGCCAAGGCGCGTCTCGAGACTGGCGATTTGCTGTTCCGCACCGGCGAGGCGTTCGGTCCAGCGGGCGAGGTCGGCGCGTGCGGAGCGTTCGCGTTCGGCGCGAAGCTGGCGTTCGCGAACCAGGGCTTCGAGGCGCGAGGCCGCCTCGCGTGCCGCGCGCCGGGCTCCTTGAGCAGCTTCATGGGCGGCATTGGCGACGGGTTCCATATCCTCTGCCGCCGCTTCCGCGGCACGTGCCGCTTCGGTATCGGCAAGCCGGCGCCGGGCCTCGGAAAATTCCGCATCAAGCCGCGTGCGCGCTTCGCCGACGGCGGCCAGACGCGCTTCCGTTTCGCGCGCCTGCCGTTCGATCACGCTGAGGCGCTCGCGGGTCGCGGCAAGCTCGGACTGGGTCTGGCGCCAGACTTGCCGCAGGACCTTCTCCTCGTTCTGCGCGCCCGCATGGGCTGCGACAGCGGCAGCTTCGGCATTGAGCAGGGCAGAGGCAGCCGTGCGCGCTGCCTCCTCCTGGTCTTCGATTTCGGCCATGCGGTTACGCTCAGCCAGACGCTGGGCAGCGAGCGAAGCCCCTCCGCTTGCGGCCACGAACCCATCCCACCGCCACAGATCGCCGTCGAGGCTGACCAGCCTCTGACCTGAAGCCAAGTGCTTCTGCAGCCTGGGCCCGTCTTCCGGCTCCACGACGCCGATCTGCGACAGACGGCGCTGCAACTCGGCTGGGGCATCGACAAAGCGGCTCAACGGTTCGGCGCCCGATGGCAGGGCAGGATCGATGGCCTCCACGTGGATCAGCCGCCAGTGCATTGGCGCATCGTCAGCAATCGGTGCGGTGAGATCCTCGCCCAGAGCCGCACCGAGTGCAGTCTCGTAACCGGGTGTGACGCGCAGCGAATCAACGATCGGTGGCAGGTCGTCTTCGCGCACCGGAATCAGGAGTTTGGCCAGCGTCTCGCGCTCGGTCTGGAGCGTGGAGATCATGAGCCGGGCGGTCGCAGCGGCGTCGCGATGGTGTGCTGCCGTCTCGGCTGATTGGGTGACTTTGGCGACGGCTGCCTCGATCTCGCGCTCCAGCCGCTCGGATCGTTCGGAGAGCAGGTGGCCGTGCTCGGTGGTTTCGGACAGTTTCAGCACATCGGGGGCGGCGCCCTGGATTTCCCGCGTCTGGGTTTCGAGCGCTGCTGCCTGTCGCTCCAGTCGAGCAATTGCCTCCCGGCGCTCCGTCAGTTCGTTGTCGAAGGCGCGGCGGCGCGCGCGCTGCTCGGCGGCGCGATGGGTGATGTCGGCCAGTTGGGCTTCGGCAGCCTCCAGCCCGGTCTCGGCCTGAGAGGCAGCCTCGGCGGCCTGTGTTTCGGCACCGGCTGCGCTGTGTTCGGCCTGCTGAAGTGCTGCTATGTCGCCATCCAGCCGTTCGATCAGCTCGCGCGCCTCCGACACGGCACGGGTCTCGCGCGCGACATCCTTCTCCAGTTGCGCCTTGCGGTGTTTAAGTTCAAGCGTGCGCTGTTGGGTGCGTAAGGCTTCCGCCTCGAGTGCGTCCTGCTCAATGCGAAGCCGGCCGACGGCCGCCGCCTTGACCGCTTCGGCCTCCCGCAATGGAGGCAGCCGCTCGGCCAGTTCAGCCTCGTCACG
>CAZZPH010000250.1:0-4538 GCA_964655725.1 uncultured Hyphomicrobium sp. | reverse complement strand
CTGCCCTGGTAGATGACGAACGGACCTGGGGTGATATCAATCTCGTCCGCGCCAAGGTTGTAGAGAACCTCAAGTCCCCCCGCTGCCATCTGTGCCGCGCTCAGTCCCCCCTCGCCTGGAACAAATCCCAGATCGAGGCCTGCCACCCGCGCTGCCGCGGTGTGGAGGATCGAAACCCCGTTCCAATCTTCCCGCACCGCCCCCCATGCCTTGGCGAGCTTGGCAACCGCCGCCAGGACCGCAGCGCCGTCCGGGCGAGCAATCGCTCCCATGCCAACGATAATAAGGGGGCGTTCCGCCTTCCCGAGCGTGGTGGCATCGAGCTTGTGCAGCGCGGCGGGACCGTTGCCGAGGTGCTGGGTGGGATAGGACAAATCTGCTGCGGACCCGACCACGCGAATTGGAACCCCGGCGGCGAGCCAGCGCTTGCGAATGCGCGCGTTGAGCACGGCGCATTCCAGACGCGGATTGGAGCCTACGATCAGAATACTGTCGGCGCTCTCTATTCCGGCGACCGTGGCATTGAAGATGTAACTCGCACGCCCCAGCGCCGGATCGAGTGCTTCGCCCCCCTGCCGGCAATCGAGATTGGCAACACCCAGTTGATGCATCAGAGCCTTGAGCGCAAACATCTCTTCTGCGCCAGCCAAATCGCCGGCAAGAGCACCGATCCGCGAGGGATGGGTGGACCGCAGCCTCTGAGCGACAATGTCGAACGCCTGCCCCCATGTCGCCGGTTGCAGGCGCCCGTCACGGCGCACATAGGGCTGGTCGAGACGCTGAGCCTTCAATCCATCGACAACATGACGCGACTTGTCGGAGATCCACTCCTCGTTCACCTCGTCGCTGTTGCGCGGAAGGATGCGCATGACTTCCCGGCCACGGGTATCGACCCGGATGGCAGACCCCAGAGCGTCCATCGCGTCGATGGTCTCGGTCTTTCTGAGCTCCCAGGGCCGCGCGTTGTGCGCCCAGGGGCGGTGCGTCAGCGCGCCCACCGGGCAAAGGTCGGCAACGTTAGCGCTCATCTCGGAATGGATGGCGCGTTCCAGATACGTCGTGATCTCAGCGTCTTCACCGCGTCCGATGAGACCCAGTTCCTCCACGCCGGCGACCTCGGTCATGTAGCGCACGCAGCGCGTGCAGTGGATGCAGCGCGTCATGACGGTCTTGATGAGGGGGCCGATGTACTTGTCTTCGACCGCGCGCTTGTTCTCCTCGTAACGCGAGCCGCCGAGCCCGTAGGCCATCGCCTGATCCTGCAGATCGCACTCCCCGCCCTGATCGCAGATGGGGCAGTCGAGCGGATGATTGAGCAGCAGGAATTCCATCACACCTTCGCGCGCCTTCTTCACCAGAGGCGAGCGCGTGGAAACGACATTGGGGCTGCCGTCGGGATTGGGCCTGAGCTCATTCACCGTCATCGCGCACGAGGCGATGGGCTTGGGGCTACCTGCCACCTCGACGAGGCACATACGGCAGTTGCCGGCGATCGACAGCCGCTCATGATAGCAAAAGCGCGGAATCTCAGCGCCAGCGGCTTCGCACGCATGCATCAGCGTGGTGCCGTCCTCCACCTCGATCAACGTCCCGTCCACGATGAGCTTCTTGGTCATTTTTCCATCTCGCGCCGATACCCGCTGCCTGCGTGCAACCGATGCTTCCTGAGGTTATGCCTTACTACTCCGCCGCCTCGCGGTGGGTTGACTGATAGCTGTCGATGCGCCGTTCGATCTCGTGGCGGAAGTGGCGGATCAAACCCTGCACCGGCCACGCCGCGGCATCGCCCAGCGCACAAATCGTATGACCCTCCACCTGCTTCGTCACGTCGAACAGAAGGTCGATCTCATGCTTCTGCGCCCGCCCCTCGGCCATGCGTTGCAGCACCCGCCACATCCAGCCGGTGCCCTCCCGGCAGGGCGTACACTGCCCGCAGCTCTCGTGCTTGTAGAAATAGGAGATGCGGGCGATCGCGCGCACCACATCTGTGGACTTGTCCATCACGATGACAGCCGCCGTACCCAGTCCCGACGACACCTTCACGAGACTGTCGAAATCCATGATAAGGTCGTCGCACTGGAACGCTGGCACCAGCGGAACCGACGAGCCGCCGGGAATGACGGCGAGGAGATTATTCCAGCCGCCGCGCACCCCGCCCGCATGTTCGTCGATCAGTTCGCGCAGGGAGATGCCCATTTCCTCCTCGACGACGCACGGCTTGTTGACGTGCCCGGAGATCTGGAAGAGCTTGGTGCCGGTGTTGTTGGGCCGCCCGAAAGAGGCAAACCACGTCGCACCCCGCCGCAGGATATCAGGCACGACGGCGATGCTCTCCACGTTGTTGACCGTGGTCGGCGCACCGTAGAGGCCCACGTTGGCGGGAAACGGGGGCTTCAGCCGTGGCTGGCCTTTCTTGCCTTCGAGGCTTTCCAGGAGTGCTGTTTCCTCGCCGCAGATGTAGGCACCCGCCCCGTGGTGGACGAAGATATCGAAATCCCAGCCGTGGACATTGTTCTTGCCGACGAGGCGCGCCGCATAAGCTTCATCGATCGCCGCCTGCAGCGCCTCGCGCTCGCGGATGTACTCACCCCGCACGTAGACGTAGCAGGCATGCGCCCGCATGGCGAACGAAGCAAGCAATGCACCTTCGATCAGCAGATGGGGATCATGGCGCAGGATCTCGCGGTCTTTGCAGGAGCCGGGCTCCGACTCATCCGCGTTGATGACCAGATAGCTCGGACGCGGATCGGACTTGGGCATGAACGACCACTTGAGCCCCGTGGGAAAGCCAGCGCCCCCCCGCCCGCGCAATCCTGAGGACTTCACCTCGTTGATGATCCAATCATGCCCCCGATCGACGAGAACCTTCGTCGAATCCCAGGCGCCACGGCGGATCGCAGCCTTCAGGCCACGATCGTGGAAGCCATAGAGATTGGTGAAGATCCGATCCTGATCAGCCAGCATCATGTGACTCCGAACCCATCGCCAATGCGCGCCGTGCCAAAAGATAGCTGAGACCCTCTGAGCACACGATCGCAATCGTGCCGCCAATAAGAAGTTGCCATTTGTAGGGATCGAGTGCCTCGAATGCGAACAGACCGACAAACCCAATCGTCTGCGCCGTCGCCGCCAGGAGCGTGACCAGTTTCAACCCGAGAAGCACGATCGCGTATCCCATCGGCTAATCCTTCGGCCGTTCGCCAGCGGCGCTATCAGGCCGCCAGCCCTGCGCAAGCTTGCGGCATTGCTCCTGCCACTGGTCGCGTACAATGCGACCCTTGAATCCGCTCATCTCGCTCTCGAACCAGGCGACTTCCTCCGGCGTCCAGGCCGCGATCTGATCGTAATGCCAGATGCCGAGCGAATTCATGCGCTCTTCCAGCTTCTCTGCCACGCCCCAGATAAGCTTCAGATCATCGGGCGCGCCGTTGCGCGGTGCTGCGAGCAGGTCAGGCGTCTTCATCGCGACACCCGATGCATCGGAGCGCTCTGTTTTCGCGCCAAACGGTTCCGGACCGGTCTGGCGGGACTGCTCGGCAAGCTTTGCAAGCTCGCCTGCTGGCATGGCCTTGCCGCCGCCGCGGGCCTCGAGTTCCTTGACGAGCCCCGCATTCGCCATGGCGGCCAACGCGGCGGGATGAACGCTGCCCCCGGACGAGGCCTTCGCTGCCTCCGGTGCTGGCGACGCGCCCACGGGTCCTCCCGCGGATGATGCTGCAGCCTGGGCAAGCGCGGGGGTTTGAGATTGGGCCTGCGAATGCCCCTGCCGCTGCCACATTCCGACCCGCGAGCCATCATAAAGCGTGGGATCGGTGAGCGAAGTAGCACCACCTTCAGGGCAGGAGGCCTGTCGGCCGGTCTGGGACCCGGGTGGAGGCGGCGAGCCCACCGCCAGGGCATCGATCAGCGACTCGAAACTCTCAGGTGTCAGATCTTCATAGGTGTCAGCTCCAACCTGGACCATCGGCGCATTGGCGCAACTGCCCAGACATTCAACCTCCTCCCAGGAGAAGGAACCGTCCGGCGACACCTCGTGGGCGGCGGGCGCGATGCGCCGCTTGCAGACCGTGACCAGATCCTGAGCACCGCGCAGCATACACGGGGTCGTACCGCACACCTGGATATGGGCCTTCGCCCCCACAGGAGCGAGCTGGAACATCGTGTAAAACGTGGCGATCTCGTAGACCCGGATGTAGGCCATGCCCAAAAGATCAGCAACCAAGCGAATGGCCGGCTCGGTGATCCATCCGCCGATCTGCTCCTGGGCGCGCCAAAGAACCGGCACAACGGCAGAGGCTTCTTTTCCCGGCGGATATTGAGCGATCTTGTCCTTCACCCAGGCGAGGTTTTCGGGCGTGAAGGCGAAATGGGCGGGCTGATCGGGATGTAGGCGGCGAACGGCCATGCACGGCTCCCAGAAACGACCGTGTCGGCTCGGGCCCCCGCGCAGTCCGGCGCCAAGCTGCGCCGCAGCATTCAGCTCAACGGCCGCCAGGGAGCCCTCGACCGGTCATGGTTTCCAGTACGGCCTCAGAGGC
>CAZZPH010000249.1:0-4547 GCA_964655725.1 uncultured Hyphomicrobium sp. | reverse complement strand
GACGCGCCTGTTCGATCCTGGCAAAGGCGAGACGCGCTCGATGCGCTCCAAGGAGGAGGCCCACGACTACCGGTATTTTCCTGATCCCGATCTTCTTCCGCTCGAGCTGGACAAGGTCTGGGTCGACGATCTGCGTGCGCACCTGCCGGAACTTCCCGACGAGAAGAGGGCGCGCTTTATGACGGACTATGGTCTGTCGTCCTATGATGCGGGCGTGCTGGTCGCTGAGCGCGAAAGCGCTGATTATTTCGAGACCGTCGCCAAAGGGCGCGACGGCAAGCTCGCTGCCAACTGGGTGATCAACGAGCTGTTCGGCCGGCTCAACAAGGAAGGCCACGACATCGAACACGCGCCCGTTTCGGCCGCGCAGCTCGGCGGCCTGGTGGACCTCATCACGAACGGCACGATTTCCGGAAAGATCGCCAAAGACCTGTTCGAGATCCTGTGGATTGAGGGCGGTGATCCCGCCGATATCGTCGAAAAGCGCGGGATGAAGCAGGTGACGGACCTCGGTGCGATCGAGAAGGCGGTTGATGAGATCATCGCCGCCAATCCCGACAAGGCCGAACAGGCGAAAGCCAAACCGAACCTGCTGGGCTGGTTCGTCGGTCAGGTGATGAAAGCATCAGGCGGTAAGGCAAACCCCGCAGCCGTCAGTGACATGCTGAAACACAAGCTCGGGATCGACGCCTGACGTCATGGCGTGCGAGGTTGGCAATGGAACTGCCCGATTGTTTCGACTGCAAGTACGGTGGGCTTGAGCACCCCTGCCGGGCGGCAGACGGGCGCTTCGACTTTGACAAGGTCGGCACGGCGATCGTTGCGCAGGCGCGGGCCCACGCAGCCGCCGAGGCGGAGGGCCGCGAGATCGTCGAGGACGACACGATCGATTGGATCACCGACTGTCTGTTTGAGACGATCGAAGACCATCCTCATCTCCTCATCCCTCTCATGGTCGCGGCGATGGATGCGTGCGAGGGACCCGAGGATGCGGCCTGCATCGCGGCGGGACTCGTGGAGAGTTCGATGGTCAAGCACGGGCCTGCGCTGATCGGCGACGTGGAGGCGCTGGCCGCGCGCAGTGCCAAGTTCAGCTACATCCTGTCGGGCGTGTGGAGCCAGGGCGGTCGTGTCGATCCGGATGTCTGGGTGCGGTTGGGCCGTGCGGTGGCGCGGCACCCGCGCATGGGCGATGATCCGCGTGCTCCCTCGGATGGCTCCCCGATGACCGTTCTCAATGATGAGGACGCACGAACCCTCATGCACGAGCGCGTCTCGGCGGCCTATGAGACGATGAAGTCCTGAGCCGCTCCGCCTCTCTCGGCGAGGGTTGTCGCGGCCATCGCGAACGGCCGAGCACTACCTGTTGAACACGCCGGCGGGGTCAATGCGGGTGACCTTGAAGATCGCCGAGATGGCCGCGAAAATGCACATCCCGAGCGTCAGCATGAACAACGCGAACGCTAAACGCGGCGTCATGACGATGTTCAGCGTGGAGTTCCGCGTCGCATTGATGAGCAACATCGTCAGCGTGAAGCCCACGATGTAGCCGATAATGGCGGAAAGCACGGCCTGGATCAGAATTACGGCGTGAATGTAGCTCGCCGATGCGCCGAGTGCGCGCAGGGTAGCAAACTCGTTGAGGTGGTCTTTGGTGGAGGAATAGAGCGTCTGGGCGACGATCACAACGCCGACGATGACGCCCAGTGCGGCACCCGCAATCAAGGCGGCACCCGCGGCTGTGTTGAACATCCAGTAGTTCAGGCTGCGATCGCGGAACTCCTGGTGTGTGAGAATCTCGGTGTCGGGCAGCCGCGTGGCGATCGCCTTGCGCACCGTCTCGCGGTCGGCACCCTCGGCAAGCTTCACGAGCTGATAGGTGGCTTGATCGGGCCCCGCGTTGACGAGCCGCCGGGCATTGTGGATCGATGTGAAGACATACGGCAGCGTCGTGAACGAGCGGATGCCATCCGTCAGAGCTGCAACCTGGACACGTTGCAGGTTGATCTCGGCATGGGCACCCCTGCCATCGATGCCGAGGTCCTTCAGATAAGAACGATCGACGGCCACGGCATTGGGCGCGCCGAGCGCTGCCACGCTGCCATCGGTGATGTTCCAGGGCTCCACGCCACCGCGCGCCGAATCCAGACCAACGAGGATGAATGCCTTTTTGCCGCCTTCGGGTTTGCGCCAGCCCGCGAAGCTGACGACCATCTCTTCGACCGCTTCGACGCCAGGAGTCGAGAGGACTGTGAACCGCTCCCGGCCCGTCAGCAGCGAGGGATCGTCGAAGGACTTGGTGCCGAAGGGAACGACCCAAAGATCGGCCGGTGTCTTGTCAATGACGGTCGCGATCTTGTTTTCCGATCCAAGATACAGACCGCACTGAACGGCCACGAGGATCAGAGAAAAAACGATGCCGACCAGTGTAACGACAAGGCTCAAGCGGTCATGGAACAGGTTCCGGTAGGCGAGCTTGGGCGCCATTTTGATGGTCTTGGAGTTGAGGCCATCACCGAACCCGCCGGGCATGGGGGGACCAGGGTTCATCTGCATTGCGTCGGTCATGGCCTGCCTGCTCGCCTCTGAGTGTGCATTCGATGTGGAGCCGGCGCGAGAGTGGGGGCAACCGTCCGGGTTGTCCAGTCTCTCGCGCCGGGTGTCGTGGAATGTCGTTACTCTTCGCAGCCGACCGTGACTGTAACGCCAACCGCGGGGATGAATTTCTTGCACTCGACGGGGCCAGCATCTGCCGTGGCGAGGGTGGTGGTGGCCTCATCCGTCTCCTCGACCGTCTCGGCGGCAATCGTCTGGACAGGAAGGACCTCGACGCTTGGGTCGATCACGGGGTCGGCCGCTTGGATGGGCTCGGCAACTGGAAGATTGCCGGAAACGAGGGCAGTGGAGACGGAGGACGGGGCCGTCGTTTCAGCCTCAACCGGGGTTTTGACGGCTGGCGTCGCCTTGGCCTGCTGCACGGCGGCTGCGGCCTGCTGCTTCTGGGCGGCGGCCTTCATGTGTGCAGCCTTCTGGGCCTTTGCCGCGGCAATGGCTTCCGCTTTTGCCTTGGCTTGAGCCTGAGCGACGGCTTTTGCCTTTGCTTCGGCCGCAGCACGGGCGCGTGCCTCCAGCAACTTCTGCTGGCGAAGGCGGGCGGCGTGTGCGGCTTTGGCGTCATGCTTTTTGGCTGCATGAGATCCGTATCCGCTGGGCTTGGCCGAGCCGATCGCGGGGTTCTCGCGGGCGACGAACGATCCGAGCGGTCCGCCAAACTGGAGGCGCACGCCCGATCCGGCCTCTGCCGCGGGGGCGAAAGCCAGATTTGTGGCGGCAAAGGCGAGGCCGGCGAAGGCGAGGATGGCTGATGTGCGGGACATGGCTGGCTCCGGGTCTATGGTGCGGTGTTGGCGGAGGACTGGCGGTCCTCTTTGGCGGGACCGCTCGTGTGATGTCGCGATACTGCCCGTATCCGGGGCGACACGCTGTTCCGGCAGGAACAGGCGGAGCGCGCATTTATGACCTGAACGCTGTGTGTGCCGTGTCGAGGCCAGTTGGGACGCGGCCAGTTGGGACGCGACCAGTTGGGACGCGGGTGGGCGAACTGCGCTAAAGTCCTGCGAAAATAAGGATGGGCCAGGAGATCGGCCGACGGAGGACCCCAATGTCAGGACTGCAGGACAGCCTCGACGTGCTCATTGTCGGCGGGGGCCACAACGGGCTCACGTGCGGCGCCTATCTGGCCCGCGCCGGGCTGAAGGTTAAGGTTTTGGAGGCTCGCCACATTGCGGGTGGGGCGGCCGTCACGGAGGAGTTTGCGCCTGGATTTCGCAATTCCTCCTGCTCCTATGTGGTCAGCCTGCTCAATCCCAAGGTGATCCGAGAGCTTGAATTGTCCCGCTACGGCCTGGAGGTCATCCCGCGTGCCTGCGACGGCTTCTTTCCTCAGCCCGACGGCAGTTACCTCATGTATGGTCCCGACAGCGCGGACTTCGTGCGCCAGCTGGGTACGCGCAACCCCGCCGATGTGGCGGGATATGAACGGTTCGACCGCGATCTGTCCGCCCTCGTTCCCGTATTTCGCGAATTGATGCTGACGACCCCGCCCAACCTTGATGGCCGCATGGGTGACATCCTCAGCGCGCTGCTAACTGTGCGCGCCGCGCGCAAATTGTCCGTGCGCGAGCGCGCGCTTCTGATCGACGTCATGACCATGTCGGCCGCCGATTTCGTGGGCCGCTACTTCAAGGACGACGCAGTCAAGGCCTCGTTCGGATATCTGGCGGCGGTTGGTAGCTTTATCAGTCCCTATTCAGGCGGTACTGCCTACATCCTTCTCGATCACGTGGTCGGCGAGGCCAACGGCGTGCGCGGGATGTGGGGACACGCCAAGGGCGGTATGGGGGCAATTTCGGATGCCATTCGACGCTCGGGCGAGGCGCACGGGATGTCGGTTGAAGTCGCAAGTCCAGTGCGGGAGATCATCGTCGAGCGAGGGGCTGTCGCGGGCGCTGTGACCGTCGATGGGCAGGTTTGGCGCGCGCCGCGCG
>CAZZPH010000248.1:0-4631 GCA_964655725.1 uncultured Hyphomicrobium sp. | reverse complement strand
AGCGCGTCCAGAATGCGGACGATTTCGCTGTCGTCGATGGCGAGGCCTGACAATCGCGACACGCGGCCCGTGTCGAAGGCGATTGTGCGTTCCAGTTCCGGCGCCTGACCGGCTACACGGGCCTGAGACGGCGTGCCGCCGCACAGTTTCTCGATCATCTGGGTTGCCAGGTCGAGACCGGGGAGGACGGAGCGGGGATCGACGCCGCGCTCGAAGCGGTAACGTGCATCCGTGACGAGGCCGGTTTTGCGCCCCGTTGTCGCCGTGCGGACGGGATCGAACCAGGCGCTCTCGATCAGAACGTCAGTGGTCTCCTCCGTGCAGCCCGAGGCTTCACCGCCCATGATGCCGCCAAGTCCGAGCGGGCCGCTGTCATCGGCGATCACGCACATGGTCGCGTCGACCTCGTACTCCTTGCCATCCAGACCGAGGAAGCGCTCGCCCGGTTTGCCAAGTCGCGCGCGGATCGCGCCCTTGAGTTTTTTGGCATCGTAGACGTGCAGCGGACGGCCATGCTCCTGGCTGATGTAGTTCGTCACGTCCACCAGGGCATTGATTGGCCGCAAGCCGACGGCGCGCAGCCGGTTCTGCAGCCACGCAGGCGAAGGGCCGTTTTTTACGCCCGCGACGAAGCGCGCCGCAAACACCGGACAGGCGTCCGCCGTGTCGTTAGAAAACTCGAGCCGCACGTCGATGGGGCAGGGCTTGGCGCCTTCCACACCGTGGATTCGAGTTTCGTGTTTCAGGGTTCCAAGTCCCGCTGCGGCCAAATCGCGGGCGATGCCGCGCACGCCGGTACAGTCGGGCCGGTTAGGTGTCAGCTTGACCTCGAACACGGGATCGGCAAGCCCCGCCACGTCAATGTAGCGTTGCCCAACGTCGGCGGCATGCGTTGCATCGAGTTCAAGAATGCCCGCACTATCCCCGGCAAGTTCCAATTCGGCAGCCGAGCAGAGCATGCCGTTCGAGACCACCCCGCGAACGGGCTTTTTTTCCAGCGTGATGCCTGAGCCGGGAATGTAGGTGCCGAGTGGTGCGAACACGGTGACGAGGCCGGGCCGTGCATTGGGGGCGCCACAGACGATCTCCAAAAGCGGCTTGCCCTTTTCAACCTCCACTTGGACCACCTGGAGCTTGTCCGCGTTTGGGTGGCGCTTGGCCTCGACGATGCGCGCCAGCGTGAACGCTCCAAGCTTTGCGCCCGGGTCCTCGACGCTTTCCACCTCAAGGCCGATGGCCGAAAGTGTGACCGCGATCTCCTCGACCGTGGCCTTGGTCTTCAAGTGATCCTTGAGCCAAGAGAGCGTGAATTTCATGGGTCTGTTCCGGTGGCGGAGAGGCGGTGAGGATCAGCGGCGTGGCGTGTTGAGGGCCATGATATAGACGAGCACCCACATGAGCGCGGGGGCGAGCGTGAATGCAAAACCATTCCTGAAGCTGTCGCTCAGGCGTTCCGAAAGGCTGCAGGGTGTCGCGGCGTTCCCGATGCCATAGCAATTGCCGTCGAAGACGGAGGCCTCATAGACGAGCGGCAGGATGATCCACATCGCGACACCGCCAAACCCGACAATCTGTTGCAGGCGGATGCTGCGTCCCGCAACAAGCGACCCCAGCCCCCAGGCAATCAGGAGCGCCACAGTCATCACGATCAGGGGGATGGCGAGCCACATACGATCCGCTCCTCAAATCCAGTTCGCGGTCATGACGAGAGTCCGCCGCCGAGCGTGGGGACGTCGAACACCGAAAATCCATAGTGCCGGAGCCAGCGCAGGTCGGCGGAGAAAAAGGCGCGCAGATCGGGCAGGCCATACTTCAGCATGGTGATGCGGTCGAGTCCCATGCCGAATGCGAAGCCCTGGTATTTCTCCGGATCCAGGCCGCAATTGGCGAGCACGTTGGGATGAACCATGCCGCAGCCGAGGATTTCCAGCCAGCGGCCCGGCTTACCGATGGCAGCGGCGTCGATATCGACTTCCATCGACGGTTCGGTGAAGGGGAAGTGCGATGCGCGGAATCGCATGGTCACTTCGTCCACTTCAAAGAATGCTTTGGCGAATTCCTGCAGTACCCACTTCAAGTGGCCCATATGGGTCGCTTCGTCGATAACCAGTCCCTCGATCTGATGGAACATCGGCGTATGGGTCTGGTCGCTGTCACAACGGTAGACGCGGCCGGGAGCAATGATGCGGATCGGCGGCTTGCGGCTTTGCATCGCGCGAATCTGCACAGGGCTCGTATGGGTGCGCAGTAACAGGCGCGAGCCATCGGTGCGCGGGTTGAAGTAGAACGTATCGTGCTCCTGGCGAGCGGGATGCTCGGCGGGAATGTTGAGCTTGGTGAAGTTGAGGTCGTCCGTTTCGATGTCGGGTCCTTCGGCGACCTCGAACCCCAGATCAGCGAAGATCTCGATGCACTCGTCAAGGACCTGCGAGACGGGATGAATGCGGCCCTGAGCCTGAGGGCCTAAGCGCACGGGTAGCGTGACATCGGCGCGTTCATGAGCGATGCGCTGGGCGAGTTCGGCATCCTCCAGCGTCGACTTGCGCTGATCGAGACATTCTGTGACGCGTGATTTCAGCGTGTTCACCGCTGCGCCGAACGATTTTCGCTCTTCGGGCGGCAGCCGTCCCAGCGTCGCCATCAGGTCCGATATGCTGCCCTTCTTGCCGAGGGCTGCAACGCGAATGGCCTCCAGTCCGGCTAAATCGCTGGCCGATGCGATTTGAGCGACGATCTTGTCTTCCAGTGTCTTGAGGTCAGCGGCGCCGGTCATGAATTCGGCCTTTTTGCTCGGGCTTCGCAGTCGCGGCCCGCCAAGCCTTCGATCACGGCAGCTGCGGTGCACAGCCTGTCGGTGCAGACACGCTCCGACGGCCGGCATGCAGGCGTGATCGGGAGGCGGGCAGCGCGTCCAGTTTCGGCTGGGCCTCGATGACCTCTCAGGCCGCCTTGGCGACGGCGGCGGAGGCCTGATCGACCAGCACCTTGAACGCGGCCGAATCCTTGACCGCGATGTCGGCCAGAACCTTGCGATCGATCTCCACGCCGGCTTTGCTCAAGCCTTCGATGAAGCGGCCGTAGGTCATGCCATGTTCACGGGCCGCCGCGTTGATGCGTTGGATCCACAGCGCGCGAAACGTGCGCTTCTTAACCTTGCGGTCGCGGTAGTTGTACTGCAGCGCCTTCTCGACGGCCTGCTTGGCGACCCGGATGGTGTTCTTCCGGCGGCCATAGTAGCCCTTGGCAGCTTTCAGGACCTTCTTGTGCTTTGCGTGGGCGGTAACGCCGCGTTTGACACGTGACATGGGAGCTCTCCGAAACGTCTATGGTATCGAGGTCAGGGCACGATCACCGTTGAATGGCGCCGGCGGGTGTGCCGATGGGTGGCCTTTGCGATCAGCGATTGTAGGGCATGTACTTCTTCACGAGCCCCGCGTCGGACTCGTTCAGAACCATCGTGCCGCGCGCGTTGCGCACGAACTTGGCAGTTCGCTTGATCATGCCGTGGCGCTTGCCGGCAGCCCCGGCCTTCACCTTACCCGTTGCCGTGAACCGAAAACGTTTCTTGGCTCCACTTTTGGTCTTCATCTTGGGCATTTTGCTCGTCCTTTCCTGAAGGCGGTCTCATCAAACGAATGCCGCCATGGCACTCAAGCACGCGGGCTGAGCCGCGTACCGGCACCGTTGTTGATTGAAAAAAGCATGAAAGCCGCCACGGCATGCCCCGCCGGGCGGCTCCGGACCGGCTTATAGGCGCTAGATCGCAAACTTGCAACAGGCCCGCTTAAGGGCGTTTTCAGTCGCGGCCTTGTAGCCAGTTGTAGATGAGCGCTGTCGTGATGCCGAAGCCTGACAAGATCAAAAACACAGCCAGCGCCTGGTTGACGTCGCCGCCGAAGAACATGGGGTTGCCCTTGATCAGGGGCAGGAGGGTGCTGTTGGAGACGATATACATCATCCATCCGAACAGGAGACCCTTCAGCCACGCGGCCCCGCCGGGGATCTTGTGGTACACGAGCGCCATGAGTGAGCCCCACAGCCCGCCCCAGAACACTCCGTTGACGATGGTGGGGACCTGGAGGGGTCCAGTCGGGGCCAAGGACCAAGCCTGCCGCGTGATCAGGCCCGAAACGTCGAGCAGGAACACGATCGACTGGTGTACGGTTAAGACGGCGAGGGCGGCGGCGATAAAGCCCAGAACTGGCTTTTTCAGTGCTGATGGCATCGAAACTTCTCCTACAAGGGCGCGTTTCCCGATCTTTTCTGATGGTTTGAGCATTCTTCGCGCGGTGACACAATGCCGGCCAGGGCCTGCTCGCAGCATTGTTATGGGCCTGATTTGCGCTTGATGGTTGCGTTTCCTTGCCGACAGGTTCATATAGTCGCCGTCGAACACGCCTTGGCTTACTCTGCGACAGTCGCTTTTACGAGTGCTGACACGAGACGTCTCCAACGCGCGATTTGATGGCCGCCCTGGGAAGTTCGCCCCGGGGCAAAACTTGTTTATGCTTTGGAGGCATATCGATGTCGACTGGTACCGTGAAGTGGTTCAACGGGCAGAAGGGCTATGGGTTTATTCAGCCGGACGAAGGTGGGAACGACGTGTTCGTTCACATTTCCGCGGTTGAGCG
>CAZZPH010000247.1:973-4636 GCA_964655725.1 uncultured Hyphomicrobium sp. | reverse complement strand
GTTGGTCGCCATCAGCCATTCAGGTCGCGCGATAGCTCGGCGGACGCGGCCTGAGGAAAGCTCTCTCACCGGTGAATTACATCTCAACCCGGGGGCAAGCCCCTGTACTTGGATTCGAGGACGTTCTGCTGACCGGGCTCGCCCGCGATGGCGGTCTGTATGTGCCCGAAACCTGGCCCACCCTCTCGGCGGATGCCATCGCAGCCTTGGCCGGCCGGCCGTTTGCCGAGGTGGCATTGGAGGTCATCGCCCCGTTCACCGGCGCTGCACTGACGCGCGATGAGCTTGGCCGGATGGTCGACGAATCCTATGCGAACTTCGGCCATGCTGCCGTCACGCCGGTCGTTCAGCTTGATCCGGCGACGTTCGTCCTGGAACTGTTCCATGGGCCCACGCTCGCATTCAAGGACGTGGCGATGCAGCTCCTGGCGCGGCTCATGGACCATGTTCTTGCCAAGCGAGGCCTGCGTGCGACCATCGTCGGTGCGACGTCGGGTGATACCGGCGGGGCAGCCATCGAGGCGTTCCGCTCGTCATCGCGTGCGGATGTCGTCATTCTCTTTCCCGAGGGCCGCGTTTCGGACGTACAGCGGCGCATGATGACCACCCCCATCGAGGAGGGCGTCCATGCGATCGCCGTGAAGGGCACCTTCGACGATTGCCAGGCGCTGGTCAAAGCGATGTTCAATGATCAGGCCTTCCGTGACGAGGTGAGCCTGTCAGGCGTGAACTCGATCAACTGGGGCCGCATCGTCGCGCAAGTTACCTACTATTTTGCAGCCGCCACTGCCCTGGGAGCACCCCACCGCCCGGTTGCCTTCTCGGTCCCGACCGGGAATTTTGGCGACATCTTTGCAGGCTATGCCGCGCGACGTATGGGTCTGCCCATTGCCGATCTGATCATTGCATCCAACGAGAACGATATTCTCCCCAGGACGTTAGCCACTGGCGCCTATGAGATGCGCCCTGTGGTGGCCACGACCTCGCCCTCGATGGACATTCAAATCTCTTCCAACTTCGAGCGCTATCTATTCGAGGCCTCGGGGCGCGACGATGCTTTCATCCGGGGATTGATGGGCTCACTCGCGCAGTCAGGACGATTTGAGCTTGGCCCGTGCGCGGCTGCGATGCGGGCGGATTTCAAGGCGCGCTCGGCGCGTGAGAGTGAGGTGGCAGCAGCCATCCAGATGGTGCGCCAGGACAGCGGGTATCTCATGGACCCTCACACCGCATGCGGGTGGCTCGGACGGGATACTGCTGCACCACTCAGTTCCGACGTGCCGCGTGTCGTTCTCTCGACGGCCCACCCGGCCAAATTCCCTGACGCGATGGAAGCGATAACGGGATCGCGCCCTGCCTTACCCGAGCGGCTCTCGGCGCTGATGGGGGCCAAGGAGCGCTTCCGAGTTGTCGACAATAATCTTGCAGCGGTCCAGAATGTGGTGAGGTCGCTCTCGCGGGCAACGCGGAGGGTTCACCTGTGAGCGCGGAGCTGACCCGGCTGTCGAACGGCCTTACGGTCGTCACGGAGACCATGCCCCATCTGGAAACGACGTCGCTCGGGATCTGGGTGGGGGTGGGCGCACGCCACGAGCGCGCAGAGCAGCACGGCCTGTCGCATTTTCTCGAGCACATGGCGTTCAAGGGAACCACAACACGCACCGCACGCCAGATCGCCGAGGAGATCGAGGCGGTGGGCGGGGACCTGAATGCTGCAACCGATCTTGAGGCGACCGCCTACTTCGCGCGCGTGCTCAAGGGTGATGAGGCGCTGGCGCTGGACATCATCGCCGACATCCTCAACAACGCTACATTTGCTGAGGAGGAGTTGGAGCGTGAGCGCCAGGTTATCCTGCAGGAGATTGCGGGAACGCGCGACTGCCCCGATGAAATCGCCCTGGATTTGCTGCATGAAGCCGCCTTTCCACGTCAGGCGGCGGGGCGCACGATCCTCGGCACGCCCGAAAGCGTCCAATCAATCACGCCGGGTGACCTGAAGGCCTATCTGAACGAGAGATATCATCCGGGAAACATGGTGTTGGCGGCTGCGGGCGCACTCACGCACGATTCGGCCGTTCGCCACGCTGAAGCCCTATTCGGGGGGCTCAGTGGGTCAGGTATGAGAATCGAGGCTCCGGCCAACTACGAGGGCGGCGTGCGTGCGAGCGCGCGCCGGTTCGAGCAGAGCCACCTCGTGATGGGATTTCATGGCCCCTCCTACCGTGAGGCGGAGTATTTCGCGGCCCAGGTCCTGTCCGGTGTTCTCGGTGGGGGTATGTCGTCGCGTCTCTTCCAGGAAGTCAGGGAGCGCCGTGGGCTATGTTACTCGATTTATTCCTCAGCGTGGGGACTTAAGGATACCGGCATGTTCGCGGTCCACGCTGCAACGGGCGAGAAGCTCATCGAGGAGTTGATCGACGTGGTCAGCAACGAGATCGATCACGTCGCCGATCGTGAGCCTCAATTCGAGGAAGTCGGGCGTGCCAAGGCCCAATTGAAAGCAGGATTGCTGATGGCTCTTGAATCTTCGGCGCGGCGGGCCGAACAGATGGCGCGTCAGGTGCTCCTGCACGGCAGGCTGATACCCGTCTCGGAGCTCATCACCGCTGTCGATAGCGTAACGCCGAGCGATATCTGTATGGTCGCAGGGAAGTTGCGTCGTCAGGCCGCGTGTGTCGCGGTCGTGGGAGCCGGCAGGAAGAGCCGGGATTTTGCAGCGCGTGCAGGCCAACGTTTGACGTGCCGGCACTAACGCCGAAGGTACAGCATGGCATTTCTCAGGGCCGGATTGACACCTGACGTGCCGTCACTCGTTCCTGGCGAACGGGTGGTCCTCAGGGTGCCCCAGACATCGGATTACAGCCAATGGGCGGAACTCAGGGCGCTGAGCCGCGCGCATCTTGTTCCCTGGGAGCCATTATGGCCCGCGGATGATCTGACGCGCGCGGGCTACAAGCGGCGCGTCCGCCACTACCACCGTGAAGCGCGCAGCGACCAAGGCTATGCTTTTCTGGTGTTCTCAGGCGACGATGACGACAAACTTGTGGGAGGTGTGGCGCTGACAAACGTGCAGCGCGGGGTCTCGCAGTCGGCCTCTCTGGGGTACTGGCTCGGTCGCCCCTTCACGGGGCGGGGCTTGATGACAGATGCCGTGCGCGCGATCGTGCGCTTCAGCTTCGATGCCCTGCGTCTGCACCGGATCGAGGCGGCAACCCAACCTGCCAACATTGCCTCGAGGCGCGTTCTGGAGCGATGCGCGTTCGTTCAGGAGGGCTATGCCCGCAGTTACTTGAAAATCAACGGCACGTGGCGCGACCATCTCCTCTATGCCAGACTGGACGAAGGCGAGGGCGGCAGATGAGCATTACGCGCGCCTTGCCTGCTGCCGTCGTTTTTCTGGCCGTTCTGGCCTCCATGCTGGGGTTTCAGGCATCACGCGCATCTGCGCTCAATGCCATCTCGATCTCTGCCGACCAGGATCGGCTCGAGATCACCATGCTTGGCCAGCTCTACGAAGGCCGCGGCGACAGCCTTCAGATTGAGACGGCGGCGGACTCGGATGGATCGACGGGCCGCATGTCGGTGCGAGCGATGACGCCGGGAACCAATCCGAGTTGGATTGTGTTCGCACTCACCAATCCGACCGACACCCCGATCGAGCGC
>CAZZPH010000247.1:0-963 GCA_964655725.1 uncultured Hyphomicrobium sp. | reverse complement strand
AGCAGATCGGTACACGCTGATCGGGTCGGGGGCCGTCTGGCCGGATCTGGATGCCCGGCGCATCGAAGCGGTGACGCCGTCCATCGGCTTTGTTCCGCAGCGTATCACCAGCAATCGCGCCGACGTGTTCAGCATCACGATCGAGCCGGGCCAGACGATCACCTACATCGCCGAGCTGTCATCGGAGCGTTATGCCCGCATCTATCTCTGGAAGCCCTTGGACTATGAGTTGAAGGTTCGTGAGCGGCAGCTGTTCAACGGCGTGATGCTTGGCCTGACAGGCCTCTTGGCGATCTTTCTGACAGCGATCTTCGCAGCCAACCACAAGGTCATTTTTCCATCGGCGGCACTCGTGGCCTGGTGCGTGCTTGGATATTTGTGTGTCGACTTCGGATTCTTCCACAAGCTCTTCCAATTGAAGGCGGAGAATAACGCGGTCTATCGCGCGGCGACCGAATCGGCCATGGCCGCCAGTCTCGTCATCTTCCTGTATTTTTTCTTGCGCATTCCGCTTTGGCATGGGCTGGCGCGCATGTTGTTTGGAGTCTGGATCGTCGCGCAACTTGCGCTGGTCGCTCTGGCGGTCATTGATCCGCGATTGGCCTCAACCTTCGCGCGACTGTCATTTCTGGCGATCGGCGGTATCGGCGGCCTTGTCACCGTGTTTCTGGCGCTGAGGGGACAGGACCGGGCGTTGGCGCTCATTCCGACTTGGATGCTGCTGCTCGTGTGGATCTTCGGGACGGGTGTGACGCTGACGGGTCAGCTTTCAGGCGACATGATCGGTTCTGGGCTTGTCGCAGGCCTCGTTCTTCTGGTGCTACTCATCGGTTTCACCGTCACGCAGTTTGCATTCCGGTCGCTGGAGCCCCTTTATGGAGCCGCGCCGAGCGAGCTGCAGCTGAGATCCGTTGCCGTCGATGCGGCTGGGGCGGCAATATGGGAATGGAGCGCACGCCGGGA
>CAZZPH010000246.1:0-4643 GCA_964655725.1 uncultured Hyphomicrobium sp. | reverse complement strand
GTCAAGATCAGACCGGAGCCTGAACCATGGCCGTCCCCAGGAAAAAAGTATCCCGTATGAAGACCGGCCAGCGCCGGGCTCACGATGCGCTCTCCGCCCCGACCCACGTCGAGGATAAGGAGAGCGGGGAGCGGCGCCGTCCGCATCACCTCGATCTCAAGACGGGGAAATATCGTGGCCGGCAGATCCTGCCCCCCAAAGCCGAGGCGTAGCGACGTCGCCTCGACATACCATCCATGCTAGGTTGAAAGGCCCGAGCGAAACGGGCTGGACGCAAGAGGAGCCACAGATGTCGCTTGCAGCATTGCCGCTGACGGTCATTCCCCTGATCCTCTACAACCTACTTGTGCTGACAGGCGTCGACCTGAGCGGCTCTGTCGTCGGCGAGGGCATCCGGATGATGAGCGGGGGGCTGTGGAAGCTCACCTGGGGCGATCTCGTCATTCTGTGCGCGCTCGTTATCCTCTTCATCGAGATTGTGAAGGCGACCTACACCGGGACCGCATCGATGATCGATCACGGGCTGTCGATGGTGGTCTTCATCGCTAGCCTCATCCAGTTCCTAATGGTGCCTCAGGCCGCAACGTCGGTGTTCTTCATCGTCATGATCGTCTGCCTCATCGATGTGGTGGCAGGGTTTACGATTGGTATCCGGGTGGCCAAGCGCGACATCGGGTTCGGCGCCGATCACTGATCTTGCCAGGGCCGGGGGCGAAGGGCGAACCCTCCGGACAGGCATGAGAGACATCATCGACGGCGCTGCGGGAACGCGGCGCCGTTTCGCATTCCAAAAAAGTCGACTTAAATTTTAATGGTTGTTAGGGATTTAGACCTATTTTCTTGGCTTCATGTGGCTGCTGCGTCTTTGCGGAACGTAGCCATCGAACATGCAGAGCCAGTCAGAACGTGAGCCAGTCCCCGAAAACAAGTCGTAGTGTTGTGCGGCCCGGACACGCGAGTGGCGAGGGCGTCGCGCCGTTTGACCCGCTCGTTGAAGCGGAAGGGTTCGATCTCGTCGGGATTTTATCGTCCATCGATGAGACGGCCTACACCTGGGATCTCGTCGAGGACCGGATCGAATGGGAGAGCAACGCTCTTGCCGTTCTCGGCGTCAGGCGCGCATCCGACATCGCGACCGGCGCAAATTTCAATCTGCTCGTCGCCGCCGAGCATGCGGATTTGCGCCAGAGCGCTTTCCATCCGCTGAACGCGGAGCCCTCCGCGGTGGGCACGCCCTATCGTGTGCAATACCGTTTCATGCCGACGGGACAGCGGGGCGTCGTTATCTGGATCGAGGATCACGGCCGCTGGTGGCCTGACAGGGATGGCCGTCCCGTTCGGGCGCGCGGCGTGCTGCGCGTCATTTCCGACAGCTTCATGGAAGAGCAGCGTCTGCTCTATCGCAACGACCGTGACGAACTCACCGGGCAGCTCAACCGGGCGCGCCTGACCGATGCGCTGAATGCGGAGTTGGCGCGCGCTGTGCGGTCGGGTGCACCGGCCGGATTCCTGATGGTGGCCATCAACAACCTGGCAGTGGTCAACGAGACGTTCGGGCATCACGTCGGCGACGAGGTGATCGCCGCGACGGTCAACGCCATCAAGTCCAGATTGCGCGGCGGAGATACCCTGGGGCGCTACTCGGCCAACAAGTTCGGCGTGATCCTTCACGATTGTGGACCCGGCGCCATGCGGATCGCAGCGGAGCGCTTCATCCGTGCGGTCCGCGATCTCTCGATCCGCACCAACGGCATCACCGTTTCAGCCACCGTATCGATTGGCGGCGTGACACTGCCCGAGCAGGCCAACACCGTGCACCATGTGCTGAGTGCGTCGCTTCAGGCGCTGGAGCGGGCCAAAAACCAGCGCTCGGACGGATACGTCGCTTATGAACCGAACGCGGCGCAGGACCGTGCGCGCCAGCGCAATGCCGAGATGGCCGACGAGGTCATCACGGCGCTGGAGGCCGACAAGATGCGCCTCGTTCTGCAGCCGATGGTGTCGACGAAAACTCATAAGCCCGCGGTCTATGAGTGCCTGTTGCGAATGGAGCGGGATAGCGGCGAACTGGTTTCAGCGGGCGAGTTCATCGAGATCGCCGAGCAACTCGGATTGTCGCGGCTGATCGATAAGCGGACGCTGGAACTCGCCGTTGCGCTGCTCAAGAAACACCACCAACTGGTCCTGTCCGTGAATGTCTCGAGCCTGACGGCGAGTGAACCGGACTGGATCGTCCATCTTCACCGCCTCACGGGTGGAAAGAAGAGCCTGACCGAACGGCTCGTGGTGGAGATCACGGAAACCGCCGTCATCCACGATCTCGAACTGACACGCGCGTTCGTGAACAATCTGCGCGAAATGGGCTGCCGCGTGGCGATCGACGATTTTGGTGCTGGATATACGTCCTTCAAGAACCTGAAGGAGTTACAGGTCGACATGGTCAAGATCGACGGCGCGTTCGTGAAGGATCTGGCGCGCGACACGTCCGATCAGGCGTTCATCCGCACCATGGTCGACCTTGCCCGCACGTTCAAACTGGAAACGGTCGCGGAATGGGTGGGGGACGAGGTGTCCGCCCAGTTCCTCTGTGAGGCGGGCATCGACTACCTGCAGGGCTTCCATTACGGAGTGCCGATCAATCCGGACGACCTGCCAGCCGACCTTGGCTCGGCCTGAGGCGTCCCTCAACTCTCGCACCAACCCCTGAAGCGTCCTTGGCGGCACCAGCTTGCGCGCTGTGCCGTGCCGCCGTGATCAGCTCTTGTCGCTGGTCAGCTTCTCGATGCTCCGTTGCAAAGCATCAAGCTGAGCCTTCAAGCTCGCGATCTCGTCCTTGTCGCTGGTGGAGGCGGCCGGTGCGGTGGGCTGCTCTGGCTTTGCAGCGCCGCCGGGGCCTGGGCCTGGACCCGGCTGAGGCAATCCGCCAAACGATGTCCACATCGAGACGGCCTGCTCGAACATCGCCATGTTCTTGCGCGCCTGCTCGTGATAGGCCTCGAAGGCGGCGGCAGGATTGGTGAAGGCCGCCGTGAACTGCGAGCGGAACTTCTCCTGCTCCTTGACGAGGTTTTCCAGGCTGAACTGCAGATAGCTCGGCACCATGCGGCCGATCTGATCGTCGTAGAAGCGGATCAGCTGGCGCAGGAACGGGATCGGCAACAGGTTCTGCCCGTCTGTGCGGTTTTCTTCTTCAACAATGATCTGGGTCAGAACCGCGTGGGTGAGGTCGTCGCCCGATTTGGCGTCGTAGACGACGAAGTCCCGATCCGAGCGCACCATTGAGGCCAGGTCGTCCAGGGTCACGTACTGGCTGGTCTCAGTATTGTAGAGACGCCGGTTCGCGTATTTCTTGATGACGACCGCTTCGCGCTTCTCGGATGAGGAGTCTGATTTATTCAGCATGGGGGCTGGCGCACTCTCTCGCTTTCGACTTCACTCTTTCCTATTGCAGTGCGGCATCGTAACACAGGAATTGGGGTCGGTGCCAGACCCTGCTGCACGACTTTTGGGCGCATTTGCCACCCGAAGGCAGAATTGCGAAGCCCGAAAGGTTGCTGCTATGCAAGAGTTTCAATTGTCGCGTGCCCGGCCCCGTGCAACGGCCGGCGCTGCGATCCGCCGACACCCGCCAACGATTGCACCCTAACAGCTTGCCCCCAGGAGGTCCGACCCTATGAGCCAGGATACCGACACCATCGTCATAGTCAGTGCTGCCCGCACGCCCGTCGGGTCGTTTGGCGGATCGCTTGCCTCCTTGCCTGCGCATGAACTTGGCACTGTGGCCATCAAGGCCGCACTGCAGCGCGCCAATATTGCCGCCGGTGATGTGTCCGAAGTCATCCTTGGTCAGGTGCTGACGGCAGCCCAGGGCCAGGGCCCGGCACGCCGCGCTGCGATTGGCGCAGGCATTCCGGTTGATTCACCGGCGTGGGGCATCAACCAGATCTGCGGCTCGGGCCTCAGGGCCGTCGCGCTTGGCGCACAGCAGATCCAGTCGGGTGCGGCCACAGTCGTCATCGCGGGCGGTCAGGAAAGCATGAGCCAGTCCACACATGCCATTCATATGCGTGACGGCACCAAGATGGGGGACGCCAAGATCGTCGACACCATGGTGCGCGATGGTCTGTGGGACAGCTTCAACAACTATCACATGGGCTCGACGGCTGAGAACATCGCCCGCCAGTGGCAGATCACGCGCGAGGAGCAGGATCGCTTCGCTGTGGCCTCACAGAACAAAGCTGAGGCTGCGCGCAAGGCCGGCAAGTTCAAGGATGAGATCGCGCCCGTCACCATCAAGGGTAAGAAGGGCGACACCGTCGTCGATACGGACGAGTACATCAAGGACGGCGTGACCATTGAAGGTATCGCCAAGTTGCGTCCTGCATTCGATCCCAAGGAAGGCACGGTCACGGCTGCCAACGCATCGGGCATCAACGATGGTGCGGCCGTGGTGCTCATGATGAGCGCTGCGGAAGCCCAAAAGCGCGGCCTGAAACCACTTGCGCGCATTGTGTCGTGGGCGCAGGCGGGCGTGGATCCCTCCATCATGGGCACCGGGCCCATCCCCGCATCCAAAAAGGCGCTCGATAAGGCGGGATGGACCATCCAGGACCTCGATCTGATCGAAGCCAACGAGGCCTTCG
>CAZZPH010000245.1:0-4655 GCA_964655725.1 uncultured Hyphomicrobium sp. | reverse complement strand
ATGCTCGGGTCACGGTAGCAATCGATCATGCACCGCTGGCAGCCGTCGCGGATGAGCTTCGACGAATCGAAGTCGTAAATCTTGCACATCGGCTTCTCCCAGAAATGGCACCGATAAAGGTCGAGCTTCCAGTCGAGGTAGAAATACTTGTGCCCGCCCAGGCAACCGAACGCCTCTTTCTCCTTGCGCAAATGCCGCTGCATCTCGTTGAGCGACTCGGTCGGATTCACCACTGGGAAACCGCTCTTCGCCTTCATCCGTTTGATCTTTTCAAAGACCTCGATGAGCTCGTCGGTCGTGTAGCTGACCAGCTTCGAATCGCTGAAGCTGAGGTAGCTCGACTCGAGCGCGGTGAGCGGATAGCTGAACGTGCAGCTCTTGAACCAGAGCGACTTAAGGAAAGCGGGCAGCTTGTCGTAGTCCTCGATCAACCGGCTGGCGGTGATGCTCGCCGTGGTCTGGATGCCGGCCGTCTGGAAAAACTCGTTCGCGCGTTGGATCTTCCGGCACACGTCGGGCAAGCCGCGATTCTGCTCGTGCCGGGCGATGTCGTGGGCGTCGATCGACATGATCACGCTGCTCAGGCCGTCGTCCGCCAGGCAGCGCATGTTCTCCTCGGTCCACAGCGCGCCGTTGGTGCAGAGCATCGGGTGCAGGCCGCGCTCCGCCGCGTAACGAACCATGTGCCGCAGATCGCGATGCGCCATCGGTTCGCCGCCCACGAAGAGCAGGTAGCCGATGTGATTACTCACGCAGATGTCGATCACATCCTTCGCCTCCTGCAGCGTGACGCTCTTCCGCCGCTTCGGGTCAAATTGCGACCGCGCGAAGCCGCAGAAACCGCAGTCCGCGTTGCAGATGTTCGTGATGGCAAACTGGAGGTAACCGGGGCCACCATGATCGAGGACTTCCTTGAAAAGCTGCCAGCCGCTCTTGCCCGGCCGCTTCACCGGCGGCAACGCCTCCCAACGCGAGTCAGGCATCGGCGCGGGCGTGAGCGGAGCCGGCGAGGCGGCGGAGTTCTCGGCAAGAACGTTCATCAATTCGGGGCCAGATACTGACGGCGGCAACCATCAGCGGCAACGATTGATTGGTTCCTCCGGATTAAGGAATGATAAGGCTGAGGGGGTGTTGCGCGATTCAGAACTTTTCCGACCCACTACCACCCTTGGGTCAGTCAGGCGGCAAAGACTGACTTCTGAGCGGTCTTGCTGGCTCAGGTCCGGTCCTGCCAGTGCCGATCATGGCGGGATGCGTGAAGCACGGCAGCCACCACTACCGTGTGATTCGCTTCGTCCACCGCATAGATTACCCGGTAGGGGAACCGCTCCGGGTATCGCCAGCGAAGGTTCTTCGTTGGGTGGCGCTGGCAGCCCAGCAAGGGGTTGTCTGCCAGAGCCTGCCAGACACAAATGATCTCCTCGACGAAGTCCGCGCCCAAACCGGGTTGCCTCTGCTCGTACCACTCGGCCGCGTCTGCGACATCGTCTGCGACCTCTGGCCGGAACTCGACGCGCCAGGTCATTTGCCAGCTCGCGACCGGACCTTTGCCGTCATCTCGGCGAGGGAAAGAGCCGAGCCCGGATCGTGACGATGCACCCGCAAGCGCTGCTCAATCAGGTCTTCCTCCCCCGGAGACAATCCCGGCTCGTCCAGTTCCAAGGCGCGGCGCATCAAAACCTGCCGTTCGGCCACGCTCATCGCGGGCAACTCTTTCAACACTTCAGCCAAGCTCATGACAGGAAGCTAGTCGGGGCAACACTCATTGTCAGCCTGAAACTCGCCGGCCGCAGGTATGGGAGGCGAAGCCATGGATTCCTGGCTGAACCATGTCCTTGCGTGCCTGCATGTGAAGTGAAACCCTCCACACGAATCGATTCAAGGACATGAAACGATTAATGTTTGCCTCTGCCGCACTGGCGCTGCTGTTTGTGGGGTGCCTGGAAATTTGGGCCTGGCTTGCTGTTTGGATTACCGTCGTTTGGATCGCAGCCCGCAAATGGCTTCGCCCGCGAGCTTCAATCACACGAGCCGGCGAAGCATGAAACCCGACATGTCACCCGTCGCCATCACCCACCGCTTGTGCCAGGTCGGCGAACGCGACGTCACGGCGGGGGGAACATCGGTAAGTCATCGTGTGCTGGAGTGAATCAAGAAATGTCGTCACGCTGCTGGCGGGTGGAAGCTGGCTTTCCCCTCACGCCTGCCAATACGGCCAAATTATTTACGGAAACCGCTCCAGGTTTTCACAGCCATGAACATAAAACGAACCGATGTGCTGATGATCGTGGCCGTTGTCACCGTGTTGCTACTGCTGGGGCTGACTGCCATGAGGCAATTGCAGCTTAATAGAGCCAAGGCAGCGCGCATTTCCTGCGTGGGCAATCTGAAACAAGTTGGATTGAGCTTCCGCATTTGGGCCAATGATCATGGCGACCTTTATCCGATGAGCCCTGAATTGGAGGTTCCCACTCTGCGCAATGAAGTACTGGCCGGCCGGATGTTTCGTGTCTTTCAACTGCTCTCGAACGAGTTGGCCGTTCCCAAAACGATTAGTTGCCCGGCTGACAACCGATGGGCGTGGGTCGAGTGGGACGCTCTGGCCAACACCAACATCAGCTACCTACTGGGAGTGGATGCGGCGGATGACAAACCGAATACCATCCTGTCCGGTGACAGAAACATCGCGCTGGAGGGCAGGCTGCTTTCCGGCGTAGTCGCACTGGGAACCAACTCTCAGGTCACATGGACCAGGGCCATTCACAAGAACTTCGGCAATCTGGCTTTGGCCGACGGTAGCGTCGGCGGCATGCAAGCGGACCCCGAACAATTGCGCCAGTTTCTCAGGGACTCCGGCGATGCCACCAACCTGGTGGCTTTCCCACAATAGCCTGGCGGCGCTCAGGCAACATTTGCAGTTCGCCGAAGTGTTACGTGCCCCGCAACCTGGCGCGGATGGTATCTGCGGGGCGGGTCTCGCCTGTTGTTTGGATTGCCACGGTTTGGATCGCAGCACATACTACCTAGTCAGCAGTATAGACTACACTTGGGGCCAAAAAGAAAGAGGCCACGAGAATTTTATCCCGGCTGAGGTTGGCCAAGTCCTGTTCCACCCGTTCACGGAGGGATTCGTTTTGCTTGAGCGGCTTTTTGGAGACGCCGGTGTTCTTCATGTAATTCCAGACGAATTCATCGGGATTCAGATCCGGCGCGTAGGGCGGCAGAAAGTGGAGCTCCAAGCGTCCTTGAGTCTGGGCGAGATAGGTTTTGACGACCTTGGCTTTGTGCGCGGGATGACCATCCACCACCAGGAAGACCTTGGGGGGCCGGCCCTTCATGAAGTTGCGCAGAAAAATGACAAAGGTTTCCGCATCCAGCTTGCCGGTATAGGTCGCGGCCCAGAAAGCGCCGCTGGCATTGACCGCGCTGATCACATTGATGCTCTGGCGCTGGCCGGAGCTGGCCACGACCGGCGTGTGTCCTTTTAGTCCGTAGGTCCGGCCCAGTGGCGGATCGGACTGGAAGCCAGCCTCATCCAGGAAAAAGATCATCGCGCCCAGCTTTTTGGCGCGCTTCCTGAGCTTGGGATAAGCTTCCCGCCGCCAGCGTTCCACCGCCACCGGGTCGCGTTCATAGGCGCGGCGCAGCGGTTTCTGCGGGGTGATCTCCAGACGGGCCAAGAGCTTGCCCACCGAGGTCAGACACAATGCCACCCCCATTTTTTCAAGCATCAGGGTTTGCACGATGCGGCGAGTCCACAGACCAAAGTCAAACCCGTGCTGGCGCGGGTCTTTGCCCAAAATCCAGCGCCGCACTTGCTGGCGTTGCTTGGCACTCAGTTTGGGTTCCGGACCTTGCGATATTTTCTCGACCAGGGCCTCCAGTCCCTTCTTTTTGTATCGGCGCAACCAAGGATAGATGCTGGTCCGGCAGAGGCCCAAGGAATCCATTACCGCGCTCGGCCGCTCCCCATCCTCCGTGACTCGCCGCACCGCCAGCATCCGCAGATGCTCCAGCGCTTTGTGAGATAATTTTCGCCCGTCAATCTTTGGCACCCCAAGACGTTATCAATCCCACCAGGTGTAGTCTATCTAAATGACTCCGTAGTAAGTGGCTTGTTCCGCTCGTTTCAAAACCAAGGGCCGGCAAAATATGAAACCCGACATGTCACCTGAAGCCGTCGGCCGGCGTATCCGCAAAGTGGGCGAACTGGTGCGCCTGTGCCGCGCCTTGCGCATCCAGCCGGCCGGGGCAAGCAGCCCCAAGCCGAGCGTCGTCAATCCCGCGGCAGAATCAGCAGATCCGCCGGACGCACGTGCAGTTCCAGCCGGGCACCCACTTCCCGGATCAACCGGGGATTCTGCTCGAACACCTTGAAGCGCGTGCCGTCCTCGAGCGCCAGCTCGTACTGTTCGATCTCGCCGAGATAACTGACGTGCGTGATGCGGGCGCTGAAGTTGTTCACCTCACCGCGACCCAGCGCGACGGCTTCCGGGCGGAAACCCAGCCACACGTTCGCGCCTAACACGGCCTGCTCCCGGATTTCGGCTAGGAATTTCCCTGCGGAAGTCTCGACGGTGAGCCTGTCGCCGTCGCGGGACGCCACTTCGCCGGCCAGCCAGTTGGTTTCGCCGATGAAATCCGCCACGAACCGG
>CAZZPH010000244.1:0-4664 GCA_964655725.1 uncultured Hyphomicrobium sp. | reverse complement strand
GGGTTGGGAGATGCTGGGTTTGGCACGCCAGGTTGCGCAGGATCGGCCAGCGCCAAGCCTGCGGGCAGAGCGAGAACGAGAGCCGCTGACAGAGCCGCGATACGCAGACCCTTATCGGCACATTTCATGGTGGTTCTGAGCTGCATACACTGTCTTTAAGGTGCGGCGCGCGATGTGTGAATGGGCGGTTTGTTAATGTTGCACAAAAGCTGAGGTGAATCCTAGACGCGCCGCAGCCCGCCGGGTGCCCGGCGGTCCCGCTCATAGCTCCCGGCGGTGCGGTGGGAAGGCGACGAGGTCAGTCTTGCTGATTTCCATGACGGTGCGCGGCCGCGCGGCCCAGGTGTCGATCATTTTGTCATGCCCCCTGGCGACCGCGCGCTGCGCTTCGGCCATCTGGCTCAGGATGGCACGCATCAGCGCTCCGTCGGTGCCTTGTGGGCCTGCGGCTTTGAGCACGGCATTGCCCGGCCCCTCGATCACCGAGTAGCCCGCAAGCTCCAACCGCTCGGCAAGTTGAGACGCGGCAAGGGGACCCGACGCTGCTCCAAGCGGGGTCTGTTCCATCAGACGCCGATGCAGGGCGGCTGTCATCTGGGCGTCGGCCGGGTGATGGGGCTGTAGCTTGATGCGTCCGTCGTAAAGGCATCGCGCATGTACGACCGCGCCCATGCGCGCACATGCGTTGGCGATTGCCGCGAATGTCGAGGTGGTCAAACGCAGGGCGTTCTGATCCAGGACGACGAGCCCGGCCGCCTCACAGTCCGGCATGGTGCCTGATGCGGCAACGTCGTGACGCTCGAAACGCACTGCGATGCGCAGACCCTGGCGTTCGATCTTGAGGCCGCCCGCTATTTCCTCGGCTGCCGGGGCCCAGCGAAACAGCAGATCGCGGACCTGCTCCTCCTCAGCCTGGCTTCCCGTGAGCATGATCCAGTCCTGGTCGGGTGGGAGGATTGGGGCCAGGGCGCGCATGTTGGCTCCCGTTCCGCACGCAAGATCCAGAACGCGGAGCGCGGAGCGGCCAGAAAACCATCCTGTCAGCGCATCGCTCACGTCGCCATTCCGGAAGCGCCGGTCGATAGCTTCCATCGCAAGATTGAGATCTGTGGTTGCGAATTGCATGACCGGCCTCACCAATCGAGCAGGGCTGTTGCGGCCAGAACGGGCGGAGAGCCAGGTGGCAGGGTCCGTGCCAGCAGCGTGGGGTCGATCACGCCGTCACGCATCGTGTCATCCCGATGGATGCCCGAGGTTACGAAAAGTGCTGCAATACCGGCATTCTCGGCAGCCTTCATATCGGTTCGTACGGCATCGCCGATGGCCAGAACCCGGTGTGGCACGACGCGCTCGTTGCGGATCGCCTCCGCCCGGCACCGGGCTGTTTCGAACGCGATGGGGTGGGGTTTGCCCGCCCAATGGACAAGCCCGCCCATGGACTCGTAGGCGGCGGCAAGCGAACCCGCACACAGGTAGAGCTTTCCTCCCACATCGACGACCAGATCGGGATTGGCGCAGACGAAGGGCAGGTTGTGTTCTCCGGCCGCCTGCAGCACCGCGCGATAACTTTCGACGTCTTCGGTTTGATCATCGTTGAGCCCGGTGCAGACGAGCGCCTCGGCGTCCGCAATCGCTACGCTGCGCGCGGTGAGCCGATCAAAGAACGCCGCATCGCGATCTCGAGGCCCTATGGTGTGCACCGCGCGGTAGCCCTGGTCTGCCACGTGGTCGAGTGCGATCTGCCCTGACGACACGATCGTGTCCCACGCTTCGCGCGGCACGCGCCGCTCATCGAGCATGCGTGCGACCTGATCGCCGGGCACGGGTGCATTCGACACAAGGATGACGGTGCCGCCCCCGCGCCGGAATGCCGTCAGCGCACGTACCGCTCCAGGATAAGCGCGCCAGCCATCGTGGACGACGCCCCAGACGTCGCAGAAGATCACGTCATAGCGTGGAAGGATGTCCCGCGCCGTCGTGACGATCGGGGGCGGGGAATGAACGGTCATGGCCGGAGTTGTCCTGGATGTCATGGATTGCAGGCCGCACGCGCGAGAGCGTGGGCTCTGGTAGCGCGGCTCAGCTACGCCACACAATCATCCTGTGGGTAGGGGTGACGCGCCTCGAAGAATCCCCCGCCGCTGAGCGAGCTTCGAGTGCCGCACGTACAACTAACCTTATGAATCGCTGCTGAAAAAAGCGAAACAAAAATTTTGGCACACAGGCCTTGAAAGTGCCAGCCATTGACATATCTCCGGGCGCGACGGCGTCAAGCCCCTTGTCAGACGCGCGTCAGTTGCAAGAGCGGTCGTGCGATCGTTTAGAGGGGGACCGGATGAGAGGCCGGATGCTGCATACGTGGGTTCAGGTCTACAGCGATGATTTCTGTCCGTACCATGAGCGTGTGTTCGATAACGGCGATGATCGCTTCTCAGTGGGCGGCGGAAACGAGCATGCTGCAAAATTCTGGAGGGCCCTGCATGCCCATGTGCCCGGGCCTCATGGAGACTGACCGCGAAGTAATTTGCGATCGTAGCTCCAGCGGGCTAATCGGTGCTCGCATCTATTGAACGCAGATCGGATTGTCGGAGAGAGATTGATGGACGTACTCATCACAGGCCGTGATCTCAAAAAGACGTTCGGAGATATCCGGGCCGTCGATGGGATCAGCCTGGAGGTCCGGCGCGGCGAGGTATTGGGATTCCTCGGACCGAACGGAGCAGGCAAGTCGACGACAATGAAGATGATCACCGGCTTTCTGGAGCCCGACGAAGGCTCAGCCACGATTTGTGGACATGACGTGCACGAGGCGCCCAAGCTTGCCAAAGCGCAGCTCGGATACGTGCCCGAAGGCGCGCCCTCTTATGGAGAGATGACGGCGGAGGCGTTCTTGCGCTTCATTGCCGAAGTGCGTGGCTTTCGCGGTGAGGAAATCGCAGCGCGCGTTTCTGCCGCCGTTGCCAAGACGGGGCTGGAGCCGGTTCTCAGCCAGACGATCGAAACCCTTTCCAAGGGCTATAAGCGCCGCGTCGGTCTTGCTCAGGCCATTCTGCACGACCCGCCGGTGCTTGTAATGGACGAGCCCACCGACGGCCTCGATCCCAACCAGAAGCACCATGTCCGGGCTCTCATTAAGGAAATGGCCGCCGATAAGGCGATCATCATTTCGACGCACATTCTGGAGGAGGTCGAGGCGGTCTGTACGCGAGCGGTTGTCATCAACCGGGGCGCGATCGTTGCCGATGGCACTGCGGAAGACCTGATGGCGCGCATGCACTATCATGGTGCGGTTTCGCTGCGCGTGCCCAACGATCGCTCGGATGCTGCCATCAAAGCCTTAAAGAGCGCAGGGACAGTTGGAAAGGTCGAAACGCTGTCCAAGGCCAATGGCCACATCCAGTTGCGCGCGGTCCCTCGCGATGGGGCCGTCGACGCGGGAGAAGTTGCGGGCGTGCTGCGCGCACAGGGGATCCCCGTCGATGAACTTTATGTAGAGCGCGGACGCCTTGACGAAGTGTTCCGGCAGATCACCACCACCGATGAGGTCAGCCGCCGCAAACGCGTAGGAGGATCGAATGCGTGAGACCATGGATGGCGCCTGGATCATCGCCAAGCGCGAGTTCAAGGCTTACTTCGCCACTCCGCTCGCCATTGTGTTTTTGACGATATTCGTGGCGCTGACCGGTTCGTTCGCCTTCTACATCGGCAGCTTCTTTGAACGCGGACAGGCCGATCTGTTCCCGTTCTTCGCCTATCATCCCTGGCTTTACCTGCTGCTGGTTCCCGCGGTGGCAATGCGGCTGTGGTCAGAGGAACGCAAGTCCGGCACGATCGAACTTCTGATGACGCTGCCCGTCTCGCCGTTGGAGGCCATCCTCGGCAAGTTCTTTGCGGCATGGGCCTTCATCGGCCTGGCGCTCGCCCTCACATTCCCGATGTGGATGACTGTCAACGCGCTGGGTGATCCCGACAACGGCGTCATTGCAACAAGCTATCTGGGAAGTTTCCTGCTGGCGGGCGCGTTTCTCGCGGTGGGATCATTTGTGTCGGCGATGACGCGCAATCAGGTGATCGCGTTTATCGTGGCGGCGACCATCATCTTCCTTTTCACCATGAGTGGCTTTGAAATGGTGCAGAACACCTTGCAGGCGTGGCTGCCGGAGGTTGTCGGATCGGCAGTCGCAGGGCTCAGCGTGCTTACACATTTCGAGCGGATCACACGCGGTGTTCTCGAAATGCCCACGGTGATCTTTTTCCTCTCCATGATCGTGTTCTGGCTGTTTGCGACCTTGATTGCCGTCGAACAGAAGAAAGCCGAGTGAGGCGCGCGAGATGACGACCGAAAAGAAATCAGAAACCAGCAATTCCTCGGTCCCGTTTTATGCGGGGTGGTGGGGTGCGTTGACCGCCCGATCCGGCTCGATGAACCGCAGGCGCATGGCCTGGACCGCGCTCGGGCTCGGCGCGATCATACTCTTGTCGGTCAATCTGATCGCATCAACGGGGCTGAAGAACTGGCGCGCCGATCTGACCCAGGACCGCCTGTTCACAATCTCTGAAGGCACGCGCGAGGTGCTCCGCAATATCGACGAGCCAATTACTGCAAGGCTCTATTTCTCGCGCAGGCTGACGGAAGTGGCGCCCGAGCATGTGCGGTATTTCCA
>CAZZPH010000243.1:0-4677 GCA_964655725.1 uncultured Hyphomicrobium sp. | reverse complement strand
CAGACATCATGACCCAAGCGATCCTCGTTCTCAATCTGGGCTCGTCGAGTTTGAAATTCGCCCTCTATGAGGCGGGGAGGTTGGATGTCCTGTGCCGGGGTGGCATCGGCGGCATCGGCGGTGACCTCCGATTTGACGTGAGCGGGCCAAGGGCCGGTACCCTCCGCGATGCGGGTGAGTTGCCGGGGACAGCAACGCACGGCACCGTGATCCGGTGGCTGATCGAGGCCTTGCGCATTCGCATGGGAGACGTGGAAATCACCGCGGCGGGTCATCGCGTTGTGCATGGGGGCAGGCTGTATCACTCCGCAGTCCGGATCGACGAGGACGTGCTGGTAGCGCTCGATCAGCTGATCAGCCTCGCGCCAGGACACGAGCCGCACAACATTGCGGGTATCAAGGCCGTGGCGGAATGCTGGCCGGGTCTGGAGCAGGTCGCCTGTTTCGACACGCAGTTTCACCGCACGCAGCCGCGGCTTGCTCAGATGTTTGCCTTGCCGCACGCGCTGACGGATGAAGGGATGCTGCGCTACGGCTTCCACGGGCTGTCCTATTCTTATATCGCCAGCGTTTTGCCCGAGTATGCCGGTTTGCGGGCCGAGGGGCGTGTTGTGGCTGCCCACTTGGGTAATGGTGCCAGCATGTGCGCCATGCTGGAGCGGCGCAGCGTGGCGACGACGATGGGCTTTTCAGCGCTCGATGGATTGATGATGGGTACGCGGCCGGGAAGTCTCGATGCCGGTGTCGTTCTTCATCTGATCCAGCAGAAAGGAATGAGCGCCGAGGAAGTCTGTGAGCTTCTCTATTGCAAGTCGGGCCTTCTGGGCGTGTCGGGAGTGTCATCTGACGTGCGCGATCTGGAGGCGAGCTCAGATCCCCGGGCGGGCGAAGCGCTCGATCTCTTCACTTACCGGGCCGTGCGCGAACTCGGCTCGCTGTATGCGGTTCTGGGTGGACTTGATGTGTTGGTCTTCACCGGTGGCATCGGCGAGCATCAGCCGCGGATGCGTGAGCGCATCTGTTCGGGCGCGGCGTGGGCGGGGATAGTGCTGGATTCGGCAGCAAACACACGGGGTGATCTGCGTATCAGTGCACCCAGCTCCTCTGTCGATGTGCTCGTGGTGCCGGCGGACGAGGAGATCGTCATCGCTCGTGCGACGCGCGATATCATACTTGGTCTCGATCCGGGGTCTCACTCCCGGACGGAGTGAAGCATTGCGGCCGGTGGGCGTCATGCCCACCGGCCGCGGTAACTCCAGGGAACGCGTTGCATTGAGCTTGACGTGAAGACCTCGCGACGGGGTGGGCTATCACTCGGCGCTGCACTCGACCTCAACTGTGGTTCCCGTGGCCGCGATGAACTTCGAGCAGGTGTTCTCCACCACCTCGACGGCTGCGACCGTCACGACTTGCTCGACTTTCTCCGTGGATTTGACCGTCGCCGGCTTGCTGGCCACGGCCACGGCCTGGCTCTTGGCCTTGGCTGCGGCAACAGCACGAGCCTTCTTAGCAGCCTGGGCCTGGGCAATCTCGATCTGCCGCTTACGCTTTGCTGCGGCGATTGCACGAGCTTCGGCCGCCTTTTTGGCGCGCACTTGCGCGGCGTAGGCCGGGGAGTAGGAGGCGTTTGCGGCCCGGTAGCCGTGGTTGCCGCCGCAACCGGCTTGAGCGCCGGCGGTGAACGAGATGGATGCCAGCAGGGCGGCGGCGGCGAAGGCTGCGAAGGATTTGGTGATCATGGCGGTTCCCCTTGGGAGTTGGTTGTTTCGGGTGACGGGCTGGTTGTTGCCCCGTGTTGATGGGCTTGTTTTCGCACGGGCCGTCGGGCTGCGCTGTCCCCGATGAAACAGGCGCACCGGGGGCAAGAAATCGCGCCGGCGCTGATGGCGATGCCGCCCCGCTGGAGCGCTCAATCGCGCTGTGTATTTGGGTCGTGGTTGCAGCAGTCCGGCACCGGGCGTTGCCGTCCACACCGTCACTCTGGTGGCGGACGATGCCAACACCGGGTTGGCGGGCCCGAAACGCTGGTCGGAGATGTCCGTGGGAGGGTGACATGCCGAATAGCCATGGCGGCGCAGGTGTAGCGTTGATAGCATCGTCGCGTATCGCCCCAACCCCTTACGATACGCGATGAAGAGAGCAGACCCGCCATGTCAAATCGCGTTCACAGTGTCGATACCGTGCCAATATGGGCAGGGGCCACACCGTTCGCAGCGGTGGCATTCCTGTCGTTGTTGTTTTTCGATGTCGTTCCCTCAACCTCCAATCTTGTCCTCGTTGCAGCCGCTATCCTGCTAGGCACGGCCGTGTTTGCCTCGGTACATCATGCGGAGATCATCGCGCTCCGCGTTGGCGAACCCTTCGGGTCCCTCGTTCTTGCGATCGCTGTAACGGTGATCGAGGTGTCGCTTATCGTCTCGATCATGCTCTCGGCCACGTCTGGAAGCGAGGCACTGGCGCGCGATACCGTGTTTGCAACCGTGATGATCGTCCTGAACGGCATTGTGGGCATGTGCCTGCTGCTCGGCGGTGCCCAGTTTCGCGAGCAATCCTTCAGAACCGATGCGTCATCGTCCGCGTTGAGCGTGCTGGGGACCTTGGCGGTTCTCGCTCTCGTGTTGCCGAATTATACGCTGGCAACGTCAGATCCGACATTTTCTCCCGCGCAGCTCCTGTTCGTCGGGATCGTTTCGATCGTGCTTTACAGCGTGTTTCTGTTCGTCCAGACGATCCGGCACCGGGACTACTTTTTGAGCGATGCCGTGGCTGGCAATGACATGGGAGATGGCGCCCTTGTGCCGTCTTTGCGGACGATGCTTGTGAGCATGTTTTTCTTGATCGTCGCCCTTGCCGCCGTTGTATTGCTGGCCAAGGTCATCTCCCCATCGATCGAGGGGGCGGTATCGGCGGCAGGCCTGCCCAAGGCATTCGTCGGTGTTGTGATTGCTGCCGTCGTCCTGATGCCGGAAGGACTGGCGTCCGTCCATGCTGCGCGCAGGAACCAACTCCAGAAGAGCCTCAATCTGGCGCTCGGGTCAGCTATGGCGACCATCGGACTGACCATCCCTGTCGTCGCCGTCGTGTCACTTGTTCTTGGTCAGCCGATCGTGCTCGGATTGGGCCCAGAGGCGATGGTGCTGCTTTTGCTGACGCTCTTTATCAGCACGGTGACGTTGGCGACAGGACGGACAACGATCCTGCAAGGTGCGGTTCACTTGGTGATCTTCGCAGTGTTTCTGTTCCTCTCGGCCATTCCCTGATCGGCGGTTTGCGACAATAGTGGAGTACGATAATGAGACACGGGATCATCGCATCCATGATCATTGCGGCTGTGGCGTCCACATCTGGCATGTTCAAGTTAGCGGCCGCCGATGTCCAGACTGCCGTGCTGTTCACCAATGTCCGCATTTTTGACGGCAAGAGTGCGCAACTTTCTGAGCCTCGTAATGTTCTTGTCCGCGGCAATGTAATCGACAAGATCTCCAAGGACCCTATCGCCACCGACCGCAGTGCCAATACCCGCATTATCGATGGTGCGGGTCGCACACTCATGCCCGGGCTCATCGATGCCCACACGCACATCATGTTCGCGACTTTGAGCCAAGCCGAAGTTTTGCTGGGCGATATTGGTTACGTCAACCTGGCCGCAGGCAAGGCCGCGGAGGAAATGTTGCTTCGCGGGTTCACGTCCATTCGGGATCTCGGTGGACCCGTGTTCGGCCTGAAGCGTGCGATTGACCGTGGACTCGTGCCCGGTCCGCGCATCTGGCCTTCGGGAGCATTCATCTCTCAGTCCGGGGGACATGGCGACTTCCGGCTGCCCAATGACATGCCGGCGCGCCCAGGGGATTTCACCTACACCGAGCGCGTGGGCGGCGCGGCAATTGCCGATAGCCCCGATGTTGTCCGTCAGCGCGCACGCGAATTGCTGGCGCTCGGCGCATCACAAGTCAAGCTCATGGCGGGTGGCGGCGTTTCATCGAATTATGATCCGCTCGACGTCACGCAATATTCAGTCCCGGAACTGACGGCAGCCGTTGAGGCCGCCGAGAACTGGGGCACCTACGTTACGGTTCACGCCTACACGCCTCGTGCGGTTCGGCAGGCCATCGAAGCTGGCGTCAAATGCATCGATCACGGTCAGCTTCTCGATGAGGACACGGTCAAGCTCATGGCGGAGAAAGGTGTCTGGTGGAGCCTCCAACCCTTCATCGATGATGGGAAAGGCAGCCGCTTCGCAGAAGGTTCGATCAATCGCATCAAGCAGCTCCAGATGTACGAGGGCACCGATGCGGCCTACCGGCTGGCGAAGAAATACAACGTCAAGATCGCCTGGGGGGTCGATAGTCTACTCGATGCCGAGGCGACCCGCCGTCAGAATGAGTTCATCACGCGCATGACGAAGTGGTTCGCACCTGCTGAGATCCTTACGATGGTGACGTCGAATAATGCTGAGCTGCTGTCATTGTCGGGTCCGCGAAATCCTTATCCCGGAACGATCGGTGCCGTGCAGGAGGGCGCGCTTGCCGATCTGTTGCTTATCGACGGCGATCCGATCGCGAACCTGGAGTTGCTCGAAAATCCGGCCGAGAACATCCTCGTCATCATGAAGGACGGCAAGGTCTACAAGAGCACGCTGAACTGACGCGCAGCGTTCGCGCGCCCAAGGGGCGCCGG
>CAZZPH010000242.1:0-4680 GCA_964655725.1 uncultured Hyphomicrobium sp. | reverse complement strand
CTCCGTCAGGGCGCACACTTCGAAGTCGATCGTCCTCAAAAGGAGCGACATCGCGAAGACCGCACCGGCGGCAAAGACGGGCAGGCCTGCAGCGTGCCGGCGAACGAGCAGGACGCCCCCGACAATGAGCAGGGTCACGAAGGCTGGAATATAGCCAAGTGAGCCATTGAAGCACGGACGGCCTGCCGCTTCCGTAATCGGCAACAGTTCCGGGGCGCATGGAATTTTGCCCGCCATGCGCATCGCCCACAGGAAAGCCCCGACCAGCAGCGCCACCGCAAGCCAGTGCAGATGCAAAAACCGGCGCAGCGCGTAGGCGAGATAGCCGATCATGAAGATGCCGATGGGGGCTGTATCGGCCACCGAGGCCCACCGTGTCGCATAGGTGTGAAACAGGAAGCTGCCGATGCCGATCAATGTGACGAGCACGACCAGCGCCCATTCCGCGATCCGCCAGCGGCGGGCCGGCTGAGCGGCGAGGTGGATCGCGCCTGCGATAGCCACCAGGAGGAACGCTACATTCGAGACCGCATTGAACGGCTCGGCCCAGAACGAAGGGTCGGCCCCGCGCTCGCAATAGGCGAAAATGCGATCCCACCAGGTCATGCGACGACCGAATGCCCCGTGGACGAGGTGCCGGTGTGATTTAGCCGAGTGGGTCGCAAATCCGGCACCGCGTTGCTATAGTTCATTTTCATCATCGCAGGCTCGTTTGATCTGTCACATTCAAAGGCCGACATAGTGCGGCAAGGAGACTGGCAATGACATCGCGATCACTCTGGTTGGTAGCACTCGCTGCGGTTTGCGCCCATTCTGCTGTTGCCTCCGCCGACTTTCTGTCGTCGCGGGAGCGGGCGGCGGGCAAGGTGACCGCCTGCAGCAAATATGGCGAGCAGTCCTGCGCGACCGCGACCCTGGTATCTGGCAAGCATGGCATGATGATGCGTCTCAAAGGCGGCACGCTTCTGGATTGCGAAGGCGACTGCCGCGATACGTTGCGTAAGGCCACCGTCGATTTCTGGCACGACCAGCGCGAACGCAGCCGGTGAACGGGGCTAGGTCAACCGCGTTGTTTGCAGGTCCAACGTGAGCACAGTTCACCGGAGGCCCGCCCGCTGGTCGGCGTTTTCTTCTTCACTCCCGCCCGAGCCGCCGTTGGCTCTGCGCAAGAGTGCGAGCAACTCGTCAGGCTTGTGAATGTCGATGGTGTGCGGGTGCTCGGGATCGGTTTTTCCGGTGAGGTCGGTGCGCACGTCTCCCTCGGATGTCAGAAAAATCGTGCGCGGGACATAGGTTCCGTCCGGCGAAAACGCCCCATTCGCCATTTTCTCCGTATCGACATCGACAAGGATCATGACAAAGTCGCGGGTGGCATCCACCACATCGGGATCGCGGAAAACGGCGCGATAGGTGCGGCAGGCTGTGCACCACGAGGCATGGAAAACAAGAACCGCCGTCTTGCCGGAGCGCACGGCTTCCGGGATGCCAGCCTTGAGGTCGCGCCATGCAATCGCGGGGGCATTCCACGCCTCCGCCAGAGGTGGCGCGGCGTGAGTGGATTTCGCGGCACCGGCAGCGAGCATCAGGCTGAGTGCTGCGAGAACAAAATTGCGCATTGCCATGACGGGACGTCTCCTTGCGTTCGTGCGCGGCCGGCCCCGGACTTTCCGGGCTGGCGTGTTCTGGCCTGTCTACGTGCGATCTGCAAGATGGATCGCTTGTGAGAGGATATCGGGATCAGCTGGCCGGCGTGCGCGCTGCGACGTTAAGAAGGGGCGCGATGCGCTGGATGATGGCCGCGGTCGTGGGTGCAGCGTTGCGGCCTGCCGTAATTTCCCCGCTGGTTTCGGGGGTTCCCTGCGGTTCGTGCAGCATCACCAGGGTGAGGTAGCGCGGTCGGGGCATGGGAAACGCGCCAAGGAAAGACGCAATGACGGCCTTTTTCTGATAGCGGCCCTTGCGGGCGATCTCCGCCGTTCCTGTTTTGCCGCCGACGTCATAGCCCGACACGTCGGCCCGCCGCCCCGTTCCCGCTGGATCGGTGACGTTGAGGCGCATCAATTCGTTGAGCTTGGCGCTGGTCTCCACGCTCACGATCCGTGCAGTGCTAACGCTGCTGGCATCGTCGGGAACGGGGCGGGCGGCGAGAAATGTCGGTGTGATTTTCGTGCCACCGTTGAGGAGAGATGCCGCTGCGGCCATGAACTGGAGCGGAGAGACGGCGATGCCGTGGCCATAGGAGAGCGTGATCTGTTCGGCCCGGCCGATGGTGGCTGGAAGCAGGGGACGGGGGCCTGGTCTCGCCTCGGAAGCCAAAGGCCCGGTCAGTCCCAGGCGCTCGAAAAAGGATTGCAATCGCTGCGCACCGGCTGCAAGTGACAGCTGGCCCGCACCCACATTCGACGAGCGCACGAACACCTCAGCCAACGTCAGCGGCCGCCCGGCGGGATGGAGATCTGAAATGGTGAAGCGGCCCGCCGTGAGCGGTGCGGTCGTATCCACGATCGTATTTAAGTTTGCACCATCCTCGAGCGCCATCGCGACGGTGAGCAGCTTGAAGATCGAGCCCAGCTCATACGTTCCCGCCAGGATCTTGTCGGTGCGTTGAGGATCAAGGCCCTCGGTGGCAACAGAGGGATCAACGCCGGGCAATGACACAGCGGCGACAATCTCGCCGTTGTCCGCATCCATCACAAGGCCGGCCGCGCCTGTTGCCTTGTAGCGCCGCATGGCGTGTTGCAACTCGTCCTCGACGGCATGCATGACGCCGATGTCCAACGACAGGCGCACGGGCGCGCGCGCCGACAAGCGGGCATCGTGAGCCGGGTCCACGCTGCCTGTTTCGTCGATATGGCGCTCGATACCGCCCGTTGCGCGATTGTCGATATCGACGTGGCCCAGGGTATGACCGGCGAGCCGGCCTGCGGGATATGTGCGGCGCACTTCGTCGACGAAGGCCACGCCTGGAATCCCCAGATTGTGGACGCTCTGTGCGACGGCTGGTGACAGTCCGCGTTTGATCCAGATGAAGCGGCGTGACCGGTCCGACAGCCCGCGGCGCAGTTCGCCCTGGTCCAGATCGCCGAAGATTGCCGCCAACTTCTCGGTAGCCTCATCGGGATCTTGGATCAGCTGACCGTCGGCGTAGAGTGAGGGCACTTGCACGTCGGTTGCCAGCAGGCGTCCGTTTCGATCGACGATGTCGGGGCGGGTCACGGTCGTGCTCTGGCCAGAGCTCAACAAGGAGATGCGAAATGGCGTGCTTGAAGCGCCCTCGAGTGCCAGCACAACGAGTTGGGCGCCAAGAATGAGAAAGGCGAACGCAACGCACAGCGCCAGTATCCGCGACCGCGAGCGTGGCAGTGCAGCGCTTTCGTGATGTGTGCCGGAGGAGACGTCTTTCTCCATGGCCCCAGGGTGCCTTTCTCAAACGAGTGTCATGGCCGGTCTAATTGCTGGTGGAGCCGGTCGCGATGTCACTCGGGTAGCCAGGCAGAAGGTGGCGAGCGGCCATTGGTTCCAGGCCCTGGTTGCGGGCCAGCGGCTCAATTCGCTCGGGGCGTGACAGGTGGGCCCGTTCGGCCCTGAGAACCGCAATATCCGTACGCGCACGTTCTGCCTCACGCTCGCGGGCCTGGAGCGCCGTTTCCATGAGGCGGGTGTCGTAGTTCAGACCGTAGAGGAGGAAGGCGCTCGATAAGGCGAGCAAGAATGCGGCGAGGTTCAATATACGCATGACCAACTCCACTCCAGATCGGCTGGCAATACCGGCATGTGCCGGACGTGTCGGGTGTGTTGCCCCTTTGGGCTAGCTTGTAGGCGGTCCAGCGGGGGCATCCGTCCTGATAGCCGCCCTGAGACGTGCCGAGCGCGCACGCGGGTTCACATCCAATTCACCTTTATGAGGTGTTAACGCACGAGAGTTAACAATCCGGAAACTCGGCCGATAAAATTCGATCGATTTTGCTGGCATGTGGCGTGATCCCCGGTCGATCCGGCCGCTGCGCTCGGCCAGGAACCGTTTGACGATGCGATCTTCCAGGCTGTGGAATGTCACGATGACAAGGCGCCCTCCGGGCGACAGGACACGCTCGGCTGCTACGAGTGCCGCTTCGAGCTCGGCAAGTTCGTCATTGACGAAAATCCTCAAGGCCTGGAAGGTTCGGGTCGCAGGGTGTTTGCCAGCCTCCCTGCGGCCATGAAAGACTTTGAGGACAAGATCGGCCAGTTCTCCTGTGCGTTCGAACGGTTTGACGGCGCGCTGCCTGACGATGGCACGCGCAATGGCGCGCGACCGGCGTTCCTCACCCAATTCGTAGAGGATGTCAGCGAGCGGCTCCTCGTCGAACGAATTGATGATGTCGGCGGCACTCTGGCCGCGTCCTGACATGCGCATGTCGAGCGGACCGTCATGACGGAAGGAAAATCCGCGCTCGGGCTCGTCGAGTTGCATCGATGAGACGCCGATGTCGAGCACGACTCCCTGCACCTGTCCGCCTGCATAGGTGGCTGCAGCGTGATCGAGACGGCTGAAGGGGCTTTCGACGATGTCGAGCCGGTCTGCGTAAAGGCTTTTGAGAGATGCTGCTGCCGCGATCGCTGAAGGGTCGCGATCGAGCGCGATTACGCGGCACTGTGCCGTATCCAGGATGGCCTTGGTGTAGCCGCCGGCACCGAGCG
>CAZZPH010000241.1:0-4705 GCA_964655725.1 uncultured Hyphomicrobium sp. | reverse complement strand
GCGCTGACCACGGCCAGATCACCCCCGATCTTACGCGCCAGCCTGAGTTCGCATCCGTTACAGTCGTAGAGTGGCGCGGTGTCCTCGATCTCTTTGGCAAACGGAGCAAGGTCGACGAATTCGTAGGTCCCCTGCCCGAGAAGAAGCTCCCGCAGCTGTTCCAGAGCCGCCGCGAGCCGGCGCTGCTCGTCTGGTGAAGGCTTGCTTGCACCGATGAAAAAATCCTCCTCCTTTTTTAAGAGGATGAGATCGAACGGGAAGACGATGGTCCTTTGCGCAGCGTTGGCCGCCGACCCCCAGGACAGTGCCAGCGCCAAGGCCAAAACCCAAAAGCTTCTCAAGAGTTCCTCCAAGTGTTCCGCCCGCCGCGGAGCATCCGCAAACTTGTCTGCCGGCGCACTGCCAGCGTCGCGTACCCTTCGACCCGCCTCGTCCCCAGACGTCGCCGATACGTCGTGGAGATGTCCTTCAAAACCTGCAAGCCTAGGTTCGCCTGGATGATCGCGCGAGACAGGCCCCGGTCCATTGTGAACGTGGCGAATGCCCCAGCGGATGTCGAGTGGGCACAGTTGCCGGGGGACATCACGCCCAATAACAACTCCGCGATGCAAGCCGCAAGGTCGCTTGACAAACCCGCACCGTTTGCGATGTGACTGGGTACATAGTAACATTTAGAGGGTCGATGTGAAGCATCTTTCCGTGTCATCCAGAGTCGCTCTGGCGCACCCGCCGCGCGGGCCACTCTCTCTCGCTGCTCCCGGTTGGGTGGGGCGGGCTCTTTGTGCGCTCCTAGCGTCGGTCGCGATCGTGGCCGGTGCATCACATACTGAAGCCGCGGATCCGCCGACACCGGGCGAACCCCCATCAGCCACCAGCGCCGCGACTCAAGCAACACCTTCAGAAATCTTGCAAATTCCTATTCTCATGGTCCGGGAGCTGCGTCCCGATCGCCTGCCACCGCTCTCGCTCCTCGATCTTCCGCCGGCTGACGACGGCGTGGCCGGTGCGCGGCTTGCGATCGACGACAACAACACAACCGGGCGCTTTCTGAAGCAGGAATTCCAGCTCGACGTTCTGGAGAACCGGGATGCCAAAGAGCTGATCTCCGAAACGGTCAAGCGCGTCGATGCCGGGATGGGGTTCATCGTCGCGGATTTAAGCGCCGACACCCTTTTGGCGTTGTCTGATGCGGTCCAAGGCAAGAATGCCATCATCTTCAATGCCAGCGCACCGGACGAACCCCTGCGCGAGGAGAATTGCCGCGTCAACGTCAAGCACACCGCACCGTCCCGCTCCATGCTGTCCGATGCGCTTGCTCAATACCTCGCCTGGAAACGTTGGGCGAACTGGGTGCTGATCGTGGGACCCACACCAGAAGACAAGCTGATTGCCGACGCCTTCCGCCGCAGTGCTCAGCGGTTCGGCATGAAGATCGTGGAAGAACGTGAGTTTAAGTATGATCCGGGAAGCCGTCGCGCTGATGGCGGTTTCGAGCAGATTCAGCAGCAGATCCCCACATTCACCCAGAAACTACCGGCCCATGACGTCGTCGTCGTCGCAGACGAGGGCGAACTCTTTGGCGATTATTTCCCCTACCGGACCTGGGATGCCCGCCCCGTCGTGGGTACAGCTGGACTATATCCGACGACCTGGCATCCTGCCGTGGAACTGTGGGGCGGCACTCAGTTCCAGAACCGCTTCCAGCGTCTTGCCAAGCGCACCATGCGTCCTCTCGATTACAATTCCTGGATGGCCGTCCGTTCCGTCGGCGAAGCCGCAACCCGCAAGCAAACAGGCGATCCCAAGACCCTGATCGAGTATATGCGCTCGGACAGTTTCGAGCTTGCAGCATTCAAGGGCCGCAAGCTCACGTATCGCGCCTGGAATGGGCAACTTCGCCAACCCATCATTCTGGCAACCGGCAAGCTGCACGTCACGGTGTCGCCCCAGGCAGGTTTTCTGCACCAGTTCACCGAACTCGACACGCTCGGGATCGACCGGCCGGAATCGAAATGCCGCGCCTTCAATAAAAAGTGAGAAGTGCCACCAGGACCGGGTTCCCGGTGATCCGGTCTGGTCGCGGCGGCGGATAATGCTATATAGTAACAACTAGACGTCAGACGATCACTCTGCCAGCGAGGTTGTAAAGTGAAGTTATCAAGCCACTTCAGTCTGTTAGCGGCCGCAGCAATCGCGATCCTAGCCATGGGCGCGGCACCAGCATCCGCCTACAAGCTCTTCGTCTCCAATGAGAAGGAGAACACGATTACGGTGATCGACAGCGTCAAGCTGGAAGTCGTTCACACCATCCCGGTCGGCAATCGCCCGCGCGGCATCATCCTGGCGAACGAAGGCAAGTGGGTGATCGTGTGCACGAGCGACGACCACCGCATGCAGGTCTACGACACCACGACATACAAATGGGTGAAAGACCTGCCCTCGGGCCCCGATCCTGAACTGCCTATCCTTCACTCCTCGGGAAATCCGCTCTTCGTCTCCAATGAGGACGATAACCTCGTCACCGTGGTCGACATCTTCGCTGGCCGCATCATCACGGACATCCCCGTGGGCGTCGAACCCGAGGGGATGGGTATGAGCCCGGATGGAAAGGTGCTGGTCAATACGTCTGAAACGACGAACATGGCGCACTTTATCTACACGGACGGCTTCAAGAATTTCGATAACGTGCTGGTCGACAACCGGCCGCGCGTCGCGGAGTTCAAAGCAGATGGATCTGAGGTCTGGGTCAGCGCCGAAATCGGTGGCACCGTGACGATCATCGATCCTGCCGACCGCAAGATCAAAGGCAAAATCAACTTCGAAATTCAAGGCATCACAAAAGACGCAATTCAGCCCGTGGGCGTGCGGATCACGCGCGATGGCAAGAAGGCGTTTGTCGCACTGGGACCCGCCAACCGCGTCGCAGTCGTCAACGCCGAGACCTACGCGGTGGAAAAATACATTCTTGTCGGCCAGCGCGTCTGGAACCTGGGCATGACCCCAGATGAAAAGCTGCTTTTCACCACCAACGGAACGTCCAACGACGTCACCGTAATCGATGTGGCCAGTGAGAAGGCGATCAAGTCGATCAAAACTGGCCGCTATCCCTGGGGCGTCGTCTCCACGCTGGAGTAGCATTGGCTTCGGCACAGGACTGTTCCGCCGGGATGGCGTTGCACCCCCGCCATCCCGGCGGGAATTACCGGAAAGGCTTTTCAGAACGTGAATATCATCGCACCTGAAACGGATCGTCCCTCTTCTGCGCTTGCTCAGGGGCCGGGAGATGAACCCGATAGCCTCATCGTTGCCGGTGTCAGCCATCGCTTTGGCGAAAAACCGGTTCTGGACAATGTCTCCCTGCGCGTCCCCACCGGCGCATTTACCGTACTGCTTGGCCTCAACGGCGCCGGCAAATCAACGCTCTTCGCCCTGATCACACGGCTTTACGACAACGTCTCCGGCGAGATCCGGATCCTCGGCCACGATGTCCGCCGCAAGCCGACGGCAGCGCTCCAGCGCCTCGGCGTGGTGTTCCAGAGCCGCACACTGGACAGTGATCTGACACTGCAGCAGAACCTGCTCTATCACGCGGCGCTGCACGGGATCGGACGCCAGGAAGCGGGCCGGCGCGCGGCAGAGGCCCTCAAGGTGGTGGGCTTGGAGGATCGCGCGAACGAGAAGGTCCGCAATCTCTCAGGCGGACAGGCGCGGCGCGTTGAGATTGCCCGCTCGCTCCTACACCGTCCCAGCCTCCTCCTCCTTGATGAAGCGACCGTCGGCCTCGACATCGGCTCGCGCGAGAGTGTCTTAGGGATCGTTCGCGGTCTGGTGGCACGCGAGGGTTTGGGCGTGCTATGGGCGACACATCTGATCGACGAGATCGCGCCGGAGGACAATATCGTCCTGCTCCATAAGGGCAAAGTGCTGTACCAGGGCTCGCTGCCAGGATTCCTTGCCGCAAGTGGCGCGAGCAATGCCCGCGACGGCTTCCGCATCATGACCGGCACCACAAGCACGGCTGAGGCGGCATGACCATGGACACGACCATGAGACCGCTATCCCACGCCGCCGCCCCACGCCGTCATGGACTTGGCGCTTACGCCGCTTGCTTTATCGGGATTGTCTGGCGCGAAGTTCTGCGTTTTCTCTATCAGCGCGAGCGCTTTTTCTCCGCCCTCGTCCGCCCGCTGGTCTGGCTATTCATCTTCGCAGCCGGATTCAGGCAGGTGCTGGGCGTTTCAATCATCCCGCCCTACACGACTTACGTCCTCTACGAGACCTTCATCACGCCCGGTCTCGTCGGCATGATTCTCCTGTTCAACGCGATGCAGTCTTCACTTTCGATGGTTTACGATCGCGAAACGGGCGCAATGCGCACCCTGCTGGTTGCCCCATTCCCACGCTCGTTCCTGCTGATATCCAAGCTGATCGGCGGAGTCGCCGTCGCCGTGCTGCAAGCCTACGCCTTCCTGGCCATCGCATACTTCTGGGAAATCGAACCGCCCTGGATCGGGTACCTCACGGTGCTCCCGGCACTCATCCTGTCGGGCTTGATGCTGGGCGCCATGGCGCTGCTGATGTCGTCGCTGATCAAGCAGTTGGAGAATTTCGCAGGCGTGATGAACTTTGTAATCTTCCCGATGTTCTTTGCCTCCTCGGCGCTCTATCCGCTGTGGCGGATCCGTGAAGGCAGCCCTCTGCTCCA
>CAZZPH010000240.1:0-4756 GCA_964655725.1 uncultured Hyphomicrobium sp. | reverse complement strand
GTGGACGTTCGAGCTCAGGGTTGCATCGCTTCGAGGCGGTCGCCGGCGACTCGGCCATCCGTGCGGCTGGCCAAGCGCCAGTATGACGGCCGCCACGACGATGCCGCACCGCAGCCCGATCATCGTCACTATTGCTGTCGCTATGCCCCAGGGCAGGAAGGCCATTCCGGTCCACGCGACGATGCCAATCACCAAATAAAGCAGCAGCGGCGTGACGAACGCTAGCAGCGGCTTGCCCAGATAGAGGAAGCCGAGGCCAGGGGAAAGCAAGTTTGCGATGCCCGCGAGAAAGCCGCTGCGCTTCTTCAGTACGCCATTGGGGGCGCTACTCAAAGTTGCATGCCCGCTGGCTCTCGCGATGCCGCGTCGAAGGCATTGCTGCCCGCCTCTCTCGAATCACGTCGAATCCCGCCGGAATCAGACGTGCACGTTCGCCGCTCTTGAGCAGATCGACGACATTCCCTGAGACCATGTCCTTTCCCCTGTGTCGCTTGCTACCAAGGGATCATGCTACATGCGGGGCCCGGGCACAAACGGGTGGGGCAGAATGGGTGCAATAGCCACGATTCGCGCGAACGCGTCGATGGTGCCGACGCCGTTGGCGAACGCTGCGGCCAAGGGAGAGTGGATGAAGAACCTGGTTCCTCGCGCAGACCGTTTCGGCACTGATGCGAACATCGCCCCCTTCACTCCACTGCCAGTTTCCACAACCGCCCGCCCTCGATCCGCCAAACGGCATGCTCGGTCGGCACGAACATCTGGACGTCAAGGGTCATGGCTTGGAAGATATGGGTTTCCCAGGGCATGTCGGAAATGACATGCGAAACCAACTGGTACGCGACCTTCGCGCCATCCGGGCCGCTGACCGTGGCGTCGATGCCGATACAGCTTCGCGCAGAGTGTTCCACCGAGCCGACCGTTCCGTTGGCTCCGACTACGATGCGATTGTGACCGCCGATGAAGGCCTTGCCGGGTTCGGTGGTGGCGCTGAGGACATAGACGATCCAGCCGTTGCCGTCTTCGCGCGGAAGCACCGCGGAATTGACGTTGGCGCTGCACAGTTTCAGGTCCTCCTGATTGAGGGCTTCGCGCAGCGCGGCGTAACGCAGGGCTGTCTCACCTTCCAGCTTCAGGTTCCGGGCGCCTAGCGCGAAGCTGCCGTCGGGCAGCGCGTCGACGCGATGCGCCTTGGGCCGTCCGAATCGCCGCTCCGGGATGAAGTACACGCTGCCGCCGCCTTCCGCGTTCGGAACCGCCAGGAAGTGACCGCCTCGCTTGCCGTCGAGGAGTTTTTCGTCAAGCGCGAAGTCGGTGGCGTGCCAGGCAAGCTGGTCCTGCAAAAAGATCTCCCGCGCACGAGCCTCCGTCCGCGCGACCGCTTCGCTTTCCTCAGGGCTCAGGGCGACAGGTACGGCGGTGACGAGAGTGTCCGCATCCGGAAGGCAACCCGGGTTGGTGTAGTCATTGCAGGGCAGGAAGCTCTGCTGCATCCGTGTCCAGCGATTGAGTTGTTCCCGAAGCAGCGGCGTCTTGCCGGGCTCGAAGGGCGGGTAACGTCCCTCTCCCAGCAGCACATAGGCCGCGCCGTCGTGCAGCAAGAGTTTGTGCGACAGCACTTCGCCGCGGCCGGATCTCGCATGCTCCGGGCAGTGCCACAGGGTGACGCCGACCGTGTCGCTCACCGTGTCGGGCAGCGGCATGCGGTGATCGTTGAGCAACGGGCAAGACACGCGGTACTCCGCCGCGAGCTGGTCCAGCAGTTCGGAAGGCGAGTGGGATTCTGAATTCGGAAAGCTGTCGATGCGGACGCGCTCTGACCAGTCTTCGGCGGATTCGCCGTCGGGAACGAACATGCGCCGGAAAGCCCCGTCAGGAACGTCCGTAGTGACTTCGACGTAGACCGGATCCAACACCCAGCCGACGGGGTCGCGACTGTTTGCATTCGATGCGCCTTGCACCAAAAGAAGCACCATGCACAACGTAGCTCCCTTGATCGTCATCCGTTTGCGCTCCGTGTTCGATGTTCGTTTGCGGGATAGATCATGCCGCAGGGGAGGCTTTGCCGAAATGCCCGGGGTCATTGCGCGCTGAGAATCTCAGGGAGATGACCCCGCACCCGAACCCGAAGACCGATCGCCACCGCCTTGCGGCGCGAGCCCCAGGTGGCGCATGAGGAAGCGTACCTGGGTGTCCTGAAACCGCTGCACAGCGCGTTGATCAGTCAATGCGTGTCCTTCGGTAGGGAAAGCCATCACCTCTGGCGCGCGCCCGCTCAGCTCAAGGACCCGCGCCAGCCGCCGCGCATGCTCGATGTCCACGCGTCTGTCCAGCATGCCGTGCGCAAGCAGGACGGGATTGGTCAGCTCCCGATGTCGGTACAGGGGCGAGAACTCGAGCAGTTCCTCAAGGTGCTCGGTGGGGTCGCCGACCCATTGCTTCATCAGCGCGGCGAGATCCTCGTCTGCGCTCCAGTCGCTGGTATGGAACATCAGTCGCAGGTCGGTCGGCGCTGCCGCGGCGACCGCGCACTTGTAGCGCTCCGCATTGCGGACCATGAGCATGAGCGCGGAATAGCCGCCGTAGCTCCCACCCGCTGCGCAGATGCGATCGGGATCCAGGGGATAGCGCTGAAGTGCATGGTCCACGGCCGCCTCGATATCGTTCTCGATACCGCGCCCCCACTGACGCTTGCCGGCCTCAAGAAACGCCGTGCCCTGCCCGGCGGAACCCCGATAGTTCACTTGGAGCACCGCCATGCCGTGCGCGGCGAGATACTGCACTTGTCGGTCGAATCGAAGCACGTCCCGCACGCCCATGGGTCCGCCGTGGGGCATGACTACCAGCGGCAATTTGGTCGCGCCATCGACGTCAGGCATGGTCAGCATTGCCTCAATGAGCATGCCGGCCTCATTCTTGAACTGGTAGCGCAGTACGGGCGCGAGGTTCACGCCAGCCAGGCTTGGATACACGTTGCCAAAGTGTCGCACCACGCCGGTGACGGCGTTGTAGGTGTGCAAGGTAGGCGGATGCTGCGGATGACTGGCGATCGCCAGCACCCTGCTGAACATCGAGTCAGCGGCAATGACACGAATGTTGCGCTCCGGAAGTACGGCCGCGATCCGCTTCACCGACTCGGCGACGTGGGTGTCGAGATAGTGATGTCGGACGGAGCCTTCGTCGATATAGCTTGCGCCGAGGACATTCGTGTAGTCGCGGTTCCATTCCACCGCAAGGATATCCCCCGAAAGGATGCTCAGAATCTTGCGCTCTTCCCCGCTGGTGAGATCAAGTGCGTACAGCGAATTGCGGCTACCCTCTTCCTCTTCAGTGAGGTAGACCTTAGTCGCTGCGGCATCAATGCCCAGCACGGTTCGACTCTCGATTTCTCCAAGGACCCGCAAAGGCTCCCAGCGACCTTTACGTTTGCCGGGCACCATCAGCAGGAATTCGAATTCACCGTCATCTTCATCCGTCGAGTCTTGGCCCTTGACCTCCCGAAAACTCAGCATGGCAGCTAGATTGCCGCGACCGTCGGGAAACCACCCAATCACATTGCTCAAGCCGCGCCCCAGGTGCGCGCCTGAACTCAGCTGATACTTCAGCTTGGTCGTGAAGTCGAGACGCCATACGCCATTGATTCGCTTGCTCCCGGAAGCCATGTCAGAGAGAAACAGGATTTCGTTCTCCCGATGTGGCAGCGCGTCGATGATCTCGCCGTCACGATCAATCCAATATTGACGCCCCAGCGCAGGCTTTCCATCCTCCGGCACGACTTCAATGATGAGATGGTGGATGTTGCGCGTGGCGTGACGCATGCGCACCGCCAAATGGCTGCGGCCGACCCACGTCGTCCCCACCGGAAGGTGCCGCCCATCGGACATCAAGGGGATCTCGAAGCCGGTCAGCGAGCTGCTGTCGTGAACGCGTACCAGCCATTCCTCGTCGCCCCGAACGATGCTCGCTAGGAGATCGCCATCCGCGTTGAAGGCCGTGTCGACATACCTGGCATTCATGAACCAACGCTCCGGCTTGAGCGCATCTGCCTCAGTGGTTGTCGTCTGCTCAGTCGAGGATGTTCCCGAAGACGGCCGCGCCGCCACCTCCGGCCTCTCATCGAACCATGCGTTGGCGTGTTCTACCTGGCACATTGCTGCAACCATCGCGAGCCACAGCCCCGCCAATCTCATACGCGTACTTTTCATCCCGCCATCACCACAGCCATCATGGATCTCCGGCACCGGTATGCTCGGCTTCGCCAAGGATTTCGGCGTACATATGGAAGAATCGGTCGTGGCGATCGCGACCGTTCACCATCGGATACCGTGCGAGTGTTTGCGCATGATGGCTGGCCATCCAGTCGTAGGCAGCCGCGCTGTCGAACGCAAAGTGGAATCTGAGGAAATCGAGGAACACGCCGTGGAGAAAATCGGTCACAAGCGTGCCGCCATACGCGATCTCACCCGCTCTTACCTCAATCGTGTTTCGTTGGCGTTCATGCTCATCATCGGGGCGCGAGGCTCGCCACGTATTGATGCCCTTGAGGCGGAATCGCACGGGGCGCCAAGTACCCGCACGTGCGCGAAGAAGCCACGTGCTATTCCCGGAGGGAACGTCGCGAATCTTGATTCCCCCGAAAAGGCTCTCGTTATGTCGCAGGAGAATTTCGTGGAACGGTAGACGAGCCCGGATCTGGAGCAGGAGCAGCCCCTCGTCATCGGCAAGTTCTACCTTCGCTCCGTTTTCAATCGGCGAAGCG
>CAZZPH010000239.1:1215-4830 GCA_964655725.1 uncultured Hyphomicrobium sp. | reverse complement strand
CTGACCATCTTCGGCAGTGGAGAAGACCTGGCTCTTCTTGGTCGGGATCGTCGTGTTGCGCTCAATGAGGCGCGTGAACACACCGCCCAGCGTCTCGATACCAAGCGACAGCGGCGTGACATCGAGCAGGAGAACGTCTTTCACCTCGCCCTTCAACACGCCAGCCTGAATGGCCGCGCCCACGGCGACGACCTCATCCGGGTTGACGCCCTTGTGGGGCTCCTTGCCGAACAGCTCCTTCACTGTCTGCTGCACCTTCGGCATACGCGTCATGCCACCGACGAGGACGACCTCGTCGATCTCGGCAGCTTTCAGACCGGCGTCCTTCAGCGCCTGCACGCAGGGGCCCTTGGTCCGCTCGATCAGGTCCTCCACGAGACTTTCCAGCTTTGCGCGCGTCAGCTTCATCGTCAGATGCTTGGGTCCCGACGCATCAGCCGTGATGAAGGGCAAGTTGATTTCGGTCTGGGCCGACGACGACAGCTCGATCTTGGCCTTCTCTGCCGCTTCCTTCAGACGCTGAAGCGCCAGCTTGTCGCCGCGCAGGTCGATCCCGCTCGACTTCTTGAACTCGTCTGCGAGATAGCCGACGAGCTTCATGTCGAAGTCTTCGCCGCCGAGGAACGTGTCACCGTTCGTCGATTTAACTTCGAAGACGCCGTCACCGATCTCCAGGATCGAAATGTCGAACGTACCGCCGCCAAGATCGTAGACGGCGATGGTTTTGGCTTCTTTCTTCTTGTCGAGACCATAGGCCAACGCCGCCGCCGTCGGCTCGTTGATGATGCGCAGAACTTCGAGCCCTGCAATCCTGCCTGCGTCCTTGGTCGCCTGGCGCTGCGCGTCGTTGAAGTAGGCGGGCACCGTGATGACGGCCTGCGTGATGGTCTCGCCGAGTTTGGCCTCGGCGGTCTCTTTCATTTTCTGGAGAATGAAGGCCGACACCTGCTGGGGAGAGTACGTCTTGCCGTCCACCTCAACCCAAGCATCGCCGTTCGGTCCCTTTACGATGTTGTAGGGGACGAGTTTCTTATCCTTTTCGACCATGGGGTCTTCGAAGCGCCGTCCGATGAGGCGCTTGATGGCGAAGAGCGTGCCGGTGGGGTTGGTGACCCCCTGGCGCTTTGCCGGCAAGCCGACAAGCCGTTCCCCGTCGTCGCTGAACGCCACGATCGAGGGAGTTGTGTTGACCCCTTCGGCGTTCTCCAGGACCCGCGGTTTGCCGCCGTCCATCACGGCCACGCACGAGTTGGTGGTGCCGAGGTCGATGCCGATTACTTTAGCCATCTTTCGTCTATCCTTCTTTGTGTGGCAGACCACCTGGACCCTTGAACAGGCATCCGATCTTGCCCCGAACCCGTTTGCTGCAGGATCGGGGCTGCGGCAGTCCCCAGAGCGTTAATTTGGACGTGGTGCACGCATATATAGGGCGGTTTTGAGGGCATGCAACGGGCAGCCCTCACGCCAGCGTGAGGAGCTTCAGGCTGTGAGAAAGGCCCCGAAAGATGCGGCAAAGTCAAGCGCGCAACATGCGCTTATCAACGATACCGCAAGGGGTTGGACGCCTTCAGGACGCGGCTTGCCGGACGGGTTCAGGCTCATCCCGGCGGCCCTCGATCCAGACCAGCAGCGCACCCTGCTGACGCAAATCCAGCACGCTGTCACCCGAGCACCCCTATTCATTCCCCGCATGCCCAGAACAGGCCGGCCCTTCTCCGTGCGTATGACTAATTTCGGCCCACTCGGCTGGGTCTCCGATAAGGATGCCGGCTACCGGTATCAGGCACATCACCCCGAAACCGGCGAACCCTGGCCGCCCCTGCCCGCGCTCCTCGCTGACCTATGGGCGCGCCATTCAGGGTTCGATGCGCCACCCGAGGCGTGCCTCGTCAATTTTTACAGCCCAGGGACGCGCATGGGCAGCCACCGGGATGCTGATGAGGATGAACCCGAAGCACCCGTGGTTTCGGTCTCGCTGGGCGACGATGCAGTGTTCCACGTCGGTGGGACTGATCGCCGACATCCCAAGATGCGCGTTACGCTGCGTTCTGGAGACGTGGCCATTCTGGGTGGTCCTTCGCGCTTCGCCTATCACGGCATCGACCGGATTTTATCCGGCACGTCGGACCTGATCCCGGGCGGGGGGCGGATCAATCTCACTCTGCGGCGGGTGACCAGAGCACCGCGCTAGCCCACATGTCCTGGCAGGACCCACGCCGTCGCCGCGCCGGACATAACGCCACAATTTTTATCAAAGCATCAGCCTTCATGGCCATCTGCCGGAGTAGCAGGGGACTGAGCCTCAGCCCCGGTCTCCGGCTTTGGTGATTTCGCACCGCCCTTGGCAACGACGACCATCGCGGGGCGCACGACGCGCTCCTCGATCAGATAACCGGCCTGGAACACCTGAAGGATGGTTCCGGGAACGACATCGGCGTTCTCTTGCTGCATGACAGCCTGATGCTGATGCGGATTGAACGCCTCACCCTCCGGCCAGATTCGCTTCACGCCATGGCGCTCCAGGACCGCTTTCATATCGCGCTCGATCATGCCCACGCCTTCCACCAGACTGGCAAGCGCCGGATCGGCCTCAGCCGATCCCGCCGGGACAACGGCAATTGCGCGTTCGAAATTATCGGCAACCCCAATCAGATCGCCCGCAAACCTGCTGATCGCGAATTTGGCGGTTTCCTCTTTTTCACGCTCGGTACGCTTCCTCAGGTTGTCCATGTCGGCCAGCAGCCGGAGGTTTTCGTTCTTCAACTGCTCGAGATTGTCTGCGAGCGCCTCCACCAACTCCCGTAACTGGGATGTGGGAATCTCCGGCACCGCGCGCTCGCTGGCGTCAGCCGCTTCGGGATCTGGCGAGGATTGCGGCGTGGCACCGCCACTGGCGCCAGCGGCCTGCGACGATGCCGGTTGCGGTGTTGCAGGATTGTCAGGATCTGGACGTGTCGTATCGGACATCGATGATTGATCTTGTGCTGGGGTTCACATTGCGGCTTCGGACAGAACACTTGGCAGCGAGCGCCTCACTGTCCCTGGCGCGGGGTATCGGCTGCCGGGTTCAAAAAATCAAGCGATCAGCCGCGAAATGATGCGTGCGGTGTAGTCAACCATCGGAATGATGCGGGCATAGTTCAGGCGGGTCGGACCGATGACGCCCAAAACTCCAACGACTTTGCGCGCTTCGTTGTGGAAAGGCGCTACAATGAGCGAGGACCCGGAAAGTGAAAACAGCTTGTTTTCTGACCCGATGAAGATGCGCACACCTTCGGCTCCGTCTGCGAGACCGAGTATCTCTGCCACATCGCGCTTATGCTCCAGATCGTCAAACAGCTGACGAATCCGCTCCAGATCGTCGAGTGCGGTTAAATCCTTGAGCAGGTTCGATTGCCCCCGCACGATCAGGCTCTGGCGATCGTCAGGCCCGCCCGACCACTCGGCCAAGCCGGCCTTGATGACCTTTTGAGTGAGAGAATCAAGCTCGGCCTGGGCGAGGCTCAGCTCCGCCTCAATCCGATCGCGCGCCTCGACAATCGTCAACCCGCGGATGTGAGCGTTCAGATAATTCGCGGCTTCGATCAGGGCTGTGGCCGGCAGGCCGGCAGGCAG
>CAZZPH010000239.1:0-1205 GCA_964655725.1 uncultured Hyphomicrobium sp. | reverse complement strand
ATTCACCGTTCGTTGTTTCACCATCTCCCGAACCAGATCGATGATGCGGTTTTCCACGTCCCCGTCCTCGCTGACGAGGATTGCAAGGGCACGCGTTGGTTCCAACGGCACGAATTCGATCTGCTTTAAGTGCGCGGACTGCTTTTCCGCGAGCACGACGCCGGCACAGTGCGACAGTCCCGAGATCATTTCACCGGCCTCGCCCAGCACCTTTTCGAGCGATGTCGAGCGGCGGGCTGCGATCTGTGTCTCGATCTGACGGCGCTCTGCATCGGTCAGATTGCCCGTCTCCAGCAGGCCATCGACGAACATGCGCAGCCCAGATTGGGTGGGCATGCGCCCCGCCGAAGTATGGGGAGAGTAAATCAGACCCAGGTCCTCCAGATCGGACATGACGTTCCGGATCGAGGCCGGTGACAGGTGCAGCGGCAGCACCCGCGAAAGGTTGCGCGAGCCGACGGGCTCGCCGGTCGAAAGGTAGCTTTCTACGATCTGGCGCAGGATGGTGCGCGAACGGTCGTTGAGCTTAGCGATCTCAGACATGATCAGATTAGAGCCTCGCAATGGCCATCGTCGTTGCCGGCCTGTCACAACAGACTGTAGGGAGCTTGGGGCCGTGTCGTCAAACCAGGCTTCTTTTCCCGCCGGATTGGCCTGACCTGCCCTATCGGGTTGCAGTCCCTACGCCACAAGACTAGGGTCGCGCCGCAGAATGATACCAAAAAGGTCGACCAATCCATGCGCCCCTCAAAACGCCAGCCCGGCGAGTTGCGCCGTGTTTCCATCGAGCGCGCCGTCTCCATGCACGCGGAGGGCTCCTGCCTCATTAAATTCGGCAACACCCACGTCCATTGTACGGCGAGCCTGGAGGAGCGCGTTCCCCCCTGGCTGAAAGGGCAAGGGCGCGGCTGGGTCACGGCGGAATACGGGATGCTGCCCCGCGCCACCACCGAGCGGACCCGTCGCGAGGCCTCCGTCGGTAACCAGTCCGGCCGCACACAGGAGATCCAGCGCCTGATCGGCCGGGCCTTGCGCGCCGTTGTCGACCTGCAGAAGCTGGGCGAGCGGCAGATTACCGTCGACTGCGATGTCATTCAGGCGGACGGTGGAACACGCACCGCCGCGATCACTGGCGGCTGGGTCGCTCTCAACGACTGCATCCAGTGGATGAAGGTGCGCGACATGGTGAAGGACGGGGTGTTGCG
>CAZZPH010000238.1:0-4844 GCA_964655725.1 uncultured Hyphomicrobium sp. | reverse complement strand
GGGAACGAAGCAGCCCTAACGATCAGGACGCGGGTCGTCCGCCAGCCTCTTTAGCGCGTTCAAGATTGGCGTTGGTGATCGACGTCGATGGGCGCCACCCGGTTCGCCCGATCGATCCGGTACCATTTCCGCGGGGCGGCGCTTGCACCGGGCCGCCAAGCGGCCACGGCCTGCGGGCCACTCGGTGCGTCAGCCGGACCATGGCCAAAAAAAAACCGATAAGTGGCGAAGGAACGAGAACCGATCCTGCTGCTGAGCCCTATGTCGTGCTGGCGCGAAAATACCGCCCGCAGAGATTTGAGGATCTCATCGGCCAGGAGGCCATGGTGCGCACGTTGCGCAACGCGTTCGCCGCGGGCCGTATTGCGCAAGGCTACATGCTGACGGGCGTGCGCGGTGTAGGCAAGACGACGACGGCGCGCATTCTGGCGCGCGCACTCAATTACGAGACCGACACCGTCGGCACGCCATCCGTCGACATGCCCGTTATCGGCCGCCACTGCGCCGAGATTATCGAGAGCCGCCATCCCGACGTGATGGAGATCGACGCGGCGTCTCACACTGGCATCGATAACATCCGTGAAATCATCGAGGCCTCGCGCTATCTTCCGATGCTCGCGCGGACGAAGGTTTACGTTATTGACGAGGTTCACATGCTTTCGAAGGGCGCATTCAATGCGCTCCTCAAGACATTGGAAGAACCTCCCGAGCATGTGAAGTTCATTTTTGCAACGACCGAGGTGCGTAAGGTTCCCGTTACCGTGCTGTCACGCTGCCAGCGGTTCGATCTGCGGCGCGTCGATGTGCCGGAGCTCTCACGCCATCTGGCGAACATCGCGACGCGTGAGGGCGTGAACGTCGAGGATGACGCTATTGCGATGATCGCGCGCGCCGCGGGCGGCAGTGTCCGCGATGGGTTGTCTCTGCTCGATCAGGCCATCGCGACAGGTTCGGGAACGGTGAGCGCCACCACCGTGCGCGATATGATCGGCCTGGCCGATCGCAGCCAGGTGTTCGATCTCATCGAAGCGGTCCTGGGCGGGTCGCCTGCCAAAGCGCTGGAACTGTTCGCGCAGATGTGGCGCAACGGCGCTGATCCGGCCCAGATTCTGACGGACCTTGCCGCCGTCGTGCATTTCGCAACGCGCGTCAAGGTCATGGGAAGTGAGCCGGCAAGCGAGGGCTATTCAGCCGAAGAGCGCAGGCGTGCGGAGGAGCTGGCCGCGCATGCATCGATGCCGCTCCTGGCGCGAGCCTGGCAGATGCTGCTCAAGGGCCTGGAGGAATCAGTCAAAGCTCCCGATCCGTCGGCGGCGTGCGAGATGGTGCTGGTCCGCATGGCATACATTGCGGATTTGCCCCCGCCTGACGAGATCATCAGAGCGTTGGGAGCAGATGCTGCAAAAGGCCGTCCCGCGGCGAAATCGGCCGAGCCAGCCGCGACGGCGCGACCATCACTCCGCGCTCATGATGGGACGGGCGCGATGCCGGAAACAGCCAACCTGCCGGAGCGCGAGTTGCCGCGTTCGCCCCCGTTAGACGCCATCCAAGATGATGACGCGCACTACGCCTCGATGGGCAGCCATCCAGAGGATGGTGCAGATTCTGGCGTCGAGCCTATCGAGGGACTGAATGATGGTGAGGACGACGAGGCGCCATCACCCACAGCCGCAGGCTCGCACTCGTCAGGCGTGCGCACGTTCGAGGATGTCGTCGCGCTCGCCCGCGCTCGTCGCGATGCCAGGCTCAGCGTTCACCTCGATGAGCATGTCAGTCTGGTGCGGTTCGACGCACAGGCGGGCTCGATCGACCTCTATCTTCTGGAAGGCGCACCGCCAGAAATGGCGAACGACCTGCGTGAAAAGCTCAACCGCTGGACCGGGCGCCGGTGGGTGGTCATGCTGTCCAAGTCTGCGGGCGAACCGCCGCTTGCCGAGGTCCGGCGACAGCGTGAGGCGGTGGAATTGGAGGCGCTCAGGAAGCATCCCGCCGTGGCTGCCGTCTTCGAGACATTTCCAGATGCCAAGATCACTCTGGTCAGCCCGGCAGCAGATCACGATCAAGGCGACGGGACTGCGACAGGCTGATCGCTCTGGCTGATTTGGGAGAGGATGCGTCGTGGCGCTGCTGCAGACCCCGGTTCAGCCGGAGCCATCACGCGAGGTGAAGCGTGCGCCGATGCGGGCGCTCATTTCGTGGGTGCTCTTCGATTTCGCAGCGCAGCCCTACTACACGCTGGTTCTGACCTTTCTGTTCGCGCCTTACTTTGCCAACGCCGTCGTCGGTGACCCTGTTCAGGGTCAGGCTTTGTGGGGTTATGCGGCCGCTGCGGCCAGCGTTCTGGTGGCCGCCGGCAGTCCTCTCCTTGGCGCCTTCGCTGATGGCCGGGATCGGTTGAAGCCCTGGATCGGGCTGCTATCTGCGATCCTTGCTCTCAGTCTGATGGTGCTGTGGTACGCAGAACCGGGGGCATCCACATCGATCGTGCTCCTGGTGCTGTTCGCCTTTGTTATCGCGACCGTGGCGGTCGAGTTCACCACCGTTTTTACCAACAGCATGATGACGACACTCGTGCCGCCGGATACCTACGGCCGGCTGTCGGGCATCGGCTGGGGCGTCGGCTATCTGGGCGGACTGATCAGTCTCGGCATCATGGCGGGCTTCGTCGTCTCGAGCGTGTCGAGTGGCAAGACGCTGATGGGCTTAGACCCTGTTCTGGATCTCGATCCCGTCACCCGCGATGCTGATCGCCTGGTCGGGCCCTTCGCCGCGCTCTGGTTCATTCTGTTCATGATCCCATTCTTTCTGTTCGTGCCCGATCAGCGCGCGCGGCGAGCTGTTGCCACGGCGGGCCGGGGTTCAGCGTTCAGCGAACTGTGGCGGACGTTGCGCAATCTTCCCTCACACCGCGACATGCTCTTATTTCTGATCGCGCGCATGCTGTATGCGGATGGCTTGGCGGCCATTTTTACATTCGGCGGGATCTATGGTGCTGCAGTTTTCGGCTGGGGCGCGCTGGAGCTTGGCTTGTTCGGGATCATCCTTTCGGTGACGGGAATGATCGGCGCCATCATCGGTGGATTTATCGATGATCGTGCGGGGTCCAAGAAGGTCATCGTTGTTTCGCTGATCGTTCTGCTTGCCGGCGCGCTGGGAATACTCTCAGTGGACAAGTCTCACGTTCTCTTCGTCGTGGAGGTGGCCCCCAAGGCGGCGGGCTCAGCGCCACTATCCGCGGCGGGGGAGCAGGTCTTCGTGGTCTTCGCGATGCTGGTCGGTCTCGTCGCGGCTCCCGTTCAGGCGGCAAGCCGGGCGCTGCTCGCTCGCCTTGCACCACCCGATCGCATCAACCAGTTCTTTGGTCTGTTTGCATTCTCCGGCCGGGTCACCGCATTCCTGGCGCCGCTGCTGGTTGCGACCGTGACCACCATAACGGGCGATCAACGGCTCGGTATGGCGTCGATTGCGCTCTTTCTGATCGCGGGCCTGATCATGATCCTGCCAGTCCGGGAGCCGTTTGGGCGCCGCTCCTCCCCCTCCTGACCTGGCAGACAGGATGGTAAATCCGCACCGGTCGGTGGGGGTGACGTGTTGTCGGGGAGCCTTGACAGGCGATTGCAGCCCCGCGCATCGTCCCGACCCGAGATGCACCAAGGCAACACCTTGTCCGCAGCCCGCCCCCGGCGGACCGCGCGGCTGGGTGTCCTGATCCGTGAGAGGCCCCATTTGGACCCGAAGTCGAGCGAGAACGCCGGACCGGCGATCGTGCGAACCTACCTGAAGTTCGAGACGCCGATTGCAGAACTGGAGCGCAAGGTTCAGGAGTTGCGGGCGCTCGAAGGCTCAGAATCGGCCGTCTCGATCGCGGAAGAAATCCGTAAACTCGAGCAGAAGGCCCACGCTGCACTCGCTGAGACCTACGCTAAGCTGACACCGTGGCAGAAGACGGAAGTCGCGCGCCATCCCGAGCGGCCACATTGCCTCGATTACGTGAAAGGGTTGATCGAGGACTTCACGCCCCTCGCAGGCGACCGCTATTTTGGCGAGGACGAGGCGATTGTCGGCGGACCGGGCGTGTTTCGCGGGCGGCCTGTCATGGTGATCGGGCATGAGAAGGGGTCCGATACCGAGAGCCGCTTGCGCCATAACTTCGGCATGGCGCGTCCTGAGGGCTATCGCAAAGCCGTGCGGCTCATGGAGATGGCCGATCGCTTCCATATGCCGGTGATCACTCTGTGCGATACGGCTGGTGCCTATCCCGGTGTCGATGCTGAGCAGCGCGGCCAGGCCGAGGCAATTGCCCGATCAACGGACTGCTGTCTTGCGATTGGCGTGCCGCTGATCGCGGTCATCATCGGGGAGGGCGGTTCGGGCGGTGCGGTGGCCATCGCGACAGCCAACCGGATCCTCATGCTGGAGCATGCGATCTACACAGTGGCCTCACCGGAGGCGGCTGCCTCGATCCTGTGGCGTGACAGCTCCAAGGCCATCGATGCGGCGACCAGCATGAAGATCACAGCGCAGGATCTGGAAAGCCTGGGCGTCATCGACAAGATCGTGCGCGAGCCGGTGGGAGGTGCCCATCGTGACCGGGCGGGCATGATCGAGCGTGTCGGAGACGCGCTTGCCAAAGCTCTGACCGAGTTCAACAACCGCAGTCCTGCCGAAATCCGCCGCCAGCGCCACGATAGATTCCTTGAGATCGGGCGGGCGATCTAGAGCCGGGAATCGCGAGTAACGACTTGGTTCTTCTTTGTTTTTCGTCCAACGGGCGTAACGATCAGCGCATTTTTTTCGTGCGTTGACATGGCACCTCGACGGCGCTCAAACTACCGACACAAAAG
>CAZZPH010000237.1:0-4857 GCA_964655725.1 uncultured Hyphomicrobium sp. | reverse complement strand
TTGTGTGTGCTCCTCACGGATCGACGAGAAGGACACGGAAGTCGTTGACGTTGGTTTGGGTTGGACCGCACTCAAGCAGATCGCCCAACTGGCGAAAGAACGCCGTGGAGTCGTTGTTGGCCAACAAAGCGGCTGCATTGAGGTTCAAAGCCGCCGCACGGGCAAGAGTGTCGGGGGTCACAATCGCGCCTGCCGGATCATCGGGATTACCGCCGCCGCCGTCGATGCCGTCGGTATCGCCGGCGAGCGATGAAATCCCCGCCGCACCGTCAAGTCCCAGGGCCACGCCCATCATGTATTCCTGATTGGGGCCCCCCGCGCCGTTGCCCGACACCGTGACCGTGAATTCCCCACCTGAGATGAAAGCGACACGCTCGCCCCTCTGGAGCGCATCGCGAGCGAGTGCTGCATGAAAGCGCCCGACTTCGCGCGCCTCGCCTTCGAGCGAGTGTCCCAGGACATCGACCCGGTAGCCCGCCTCGCGGGCCAGCCGGGCAGCGGCTTCGATCGATGCCTTAGGTGCTGCGACAAGTTCATAGCTCGCGGTGCGCAGCCGCTCATCGCCGGGCTTCAGGGTCTCGTTGGCAGGGTCGTCCAGAACCCGCCGAATTTCGTCGGGGACCTCGATCCCATAATTTTGCAGGACGGCACGCGCTTCGCCCAGTGTGGTGTGGTCGGGGACCGTCGGACCCGATCCGATCGCGTCGGGATCGTCACCGGGAACGTCCGAGATGGCGAGCGTGATCAAGCGGGCGGGATAGGCCGCCGCTGCCAGCCGTCCGCCTTTGATGCGCGAGAGATGCTTGCGCACGCAGTTCATTTCGGAAATGCGCGCACCGGATTTGAGCAGCTGGCGCGTCAGTGCTCGTTTGGCCTCAAACGTTATTCCCTCGACCGGCGCCGACCAGAGTGCGGAGGCGCCACCCGACAAGAGGCATAGCACCAGATCGTTGGGCCCGGCGCTTTTGGCCAATTGAATTGCGAGCCGGGCAGAGGCGACGCTGTTGGCATCGGGAACCGGATGTCCCGCCTCGACCACCGGAATGATACTCGTCTCCAGACCATAACCGTGGCGCGTGGTCAGAAAGCCGAACAGCCGGTCGGCCTGCCCCTTCGCCAAGTAATGCTTCTCTGTCGCCCGTGCCATCGCCGCCGCGGCCTTGCCCGCACCCACGATAATGATGCGTCCACCGTCGGGAACCTCGGGCAGTGCGGGGGGCACGCAGACCTCAGGATGAGCGACTGACACCGCCGTGTCGTACATGGCACGCAGCAAATGACGCTGTTGGGCGGGGTCGAGAGAGGCCATGGATCAATCCGGTACCTGGAGAGGCTTGAACTTTGCTAGGGTTTGAGGGATGGGGCGTGAGGCGTCAAGCGGCCATGCGTCGCTGCCGGGAGTTCGATAACGGCTCGTCCCCCGATAGGGTAGGATAATGACCGCCCTGCCACGCAGACAGCCGACACACTATGCCGACCGGCCGAGCGCCAGAATAGGGTACGCCACTGAGCGACAGCCCCGAGCCTCGGGGCGCAACACCGAACCACAATCTCATCCAGGAGACCTCACCGATGATCGAGTTCGACGACAAGACCCGAACCGAGTTGGAGGCCGCCGCCTATCGCCGGCTCGTGGAGCACCTGCGAACCCGCACCGATGTGCAGAACATCGACCTCATGAACCTCGCAGGCTTCTGCCGCAATTGTCTCGCCAACTGGCTGAAGGATGCGGCCGAGGCCCGCTCCATCGCCATGACCAAGGACGAGGCCCGCGAAATCGTCTACGGCGAGCCCTACGCCGCTTGGCAGGCCAGGAACCAGCGTGAAGCAAGCCCCGAGCAACTGGCAGCCTATGAGGTGTCCCGCCCCAAGGATCATTGATCCTCGGCAGGTTAGACCTTCAACCGCGGGCCGCAGACCTGATACAGCATCAACGCAGTCGCAACTGCCAGATTGAGGCTGTCGAGTGTACCGCGCATGGGGATCTTGACGCGACGGGTGCAGACGGCGGCCAGAGCATCGGACAGGCCTGGCCCTTCGCTCCCCATCATGAGCAGCACAGGATCACGATACCGCGCACTTCGGAAATCCTCCTTAGCATCGAGGTGAGTGCCGGCGATATCGCCAGGCCATCCTGCGCTCCACGCGAGGAACTCCTCACGCGTCATCGATCCGATCGGCACATTGAAAATGGAGCCCATCGTGGCGCGCACCGCCTCGCGCGAATAGGGGTCGCAGCAGTTACCGACGAGAAGAACACCCGACGCGCCGACAGCGTCGGCGGTGCGGATAATCGTTCCCAGATTGCCCGGGTCCCGGACCTCCTCAAGCGCCAGCCAAACACTTCCGCCCTCGATTGATCGGGCTTTAGGCGGGGCCGCCCAGCGCTGCTGGAAGACCCCGAGCATCGCTTGTGGGTTATCCTTCGCGGCGAGCTTTTCCAGAACGGCGGCCGAGACCTCCAGCACCTCCGCGCCGGCGCGCAAGGCCCCGGAAACAATTCCCTTCTGCGCCGCCGTCTCGATGGCACCCGCGCGAAACACCAGTGTTTCCGGGTGGAACCCCGCCGCTCGTGCCGTCAGCAGGATCGAAGCACCTTCCGCGACAAACAGCTTCGTCTCGCGCCGGACCTTGCGCAGGTCGAGCGCACGGATCGCCTTGACGCGATCATTGCTGAGCGAGGTGATCACCTTGGGCTCGCTGCTCATGGTCCAGAGGCCCATCGCGTAAACAACGACGTCGGCACGAGGCAGCCTGATGCGGCACGGATGGCGAGTTCCCCGGTGTCGAACGTGCCAGCGCGCTCCCTCAGCGTTTCACGCATCAACTGGTCGAAAGCGAGGGCGGAGGCGCGAATGGCATAGACGGTGAGGATCATCGCAGCATGACGATCGGCAAGAAGCCGCCCGCAATTGGCAAGAAGCCCAGGCAGGTCCGCGAAGAGGTCCCAGACCTCGCCATCCGGACCGCGCCCGAATTTCGGCGGATCGACGAGAATGACATGATAGGTGCGCCCGCGGCGCACTTCGCGCGCAACGAATTTCTGCGCGTCGTCAAGGATCCAACGGATTTTCGCCGCATCAAGTTTCGACACCGCCTGGTTCTCGCGCCCCCAGGCGATTGCTTTGCGCGACGCATCCAGATGCGTGACTTCGGCTCCCGCCGCAGCGGCCATGAGGCTTGCGGCTCCCGTGTAACCAAAAAGATTGAGCACACGCGGCGGCCCGTCCCGCACTGTCGCTAGGCGCTCCAGCATCCAGGTCCAGTGCGGCGCCTGTTCCGGGAAAAGGCCGAGATGCCACAACCCTTGGAGCTTGCACAGCACGGTGATCTTCTGGTTCAGGTCCGCACCGCCACCACCCTTCGGGATGACGCCCAAGGGAACGTCGACTGGCCAGCTCTCCGGCACCTTCTTGTCGATCCGCCAGCGGCCCTTCTCCTCGTCGTCACCCGAGGCAGAAAAGGCAGCATGCGCCTTTTCCCAGTGGAGTTTACCAAGCCGCGGCATCCACAGGGCCTGCGGCTCGGGGCGGTCTACAACAATCACCCCGAACCGCTCCAGCTTGCGGCCCGCCCCCGCGTCCAACAGCTCGTAACCGTCAAATCCGCTCGTGGTGACGACCTGAAGCCCCGTCATGCTCTCGCCTGCGTCCGGCACGTTTTTATTTCTCCGTCGGTCCCAGTCCCGGGACCTGCCCCTGCTGCGTCCTGTCTCAGCGACTTTCGCAGCAGTCGAAATCCGCAGCGGCCCGGCGTAGCATGTGAATCAGTGCATTTCCATTCGTCCCTCCTGAAAGGTTCCCATGGCCACGACATCCCATGAATTGAAGTATGGCGAGAATCCTCAGCAAAAGGCCATCGTGATGGTCGATTCCCGCAGTAACGATCCGCTGGCCATAGGCCGCTTCCGAAACGTCGATGGAACCCCGATCACCGACGGGATCGCTGACATGGGCTGGGTCAATCTGACGGACTTCGACCGGGGCATCGACGCGGTCGTGCGCATCGCTGCGGCGTTTGAAACCAACACGAAATCCGTTCCCCACATTGCCGTACTGATGGAACACGGCAATGTCGCAGGCGCTGCATACGGGGCGACGGACCAGGTTCTGATCCATGCCATCAACAGCAACTACCGCGCAGCCTTCGGGTCGTTCCTCGTGACCAATACGCCGATCTCGCGCATCGGCGCGCTTGCAATCCGGGATGCGATGTCGGCCCGGCGCCCATTCTCGGGAATTGCAGCACCTGAAATCGACAGACCGAGCTCGGTGTTCTTCAAACGCCGCAAGGGCAAATGCCACATGCTCGTCAATCCCGCGCTGGCGAAAGCCGGCATCAAATCCCTGGACTGCGGGGAGATTTCGCGCACGATCCGTGGTGCGACCCTGACCCAGACACCCAATGCATTCGTACCGCGCTTCCCCAAGACCTGGAGCGATGGGCTGATCGCCGACATGTGTCTGGCCTGGGGCGTGTGTGCGTCAGCCAGCAGCAACGCCATATCGATTGCCAAGGATGGCGTGCTGATCGCCAACGCGGCCGGCCAGCAGGAGCGGGCCGCGGCCTGCGAACTGGCGATCCAGCAGGCGCGTCAGACCCGCCGCCTCGCCGCCCTCAAGGGCGCAGCTGTCGTCTCTGACAGCTACTTTGCTTTCGCCGATGGATTTGACACGCTGGCGCGCCGCAAAGTTGCGGCTGTGTATGCCACTTCGGGTTCGGTCAACGACAAGGAGGTCGCCGAGCACGCGAAACAGTTCGACGTGATCTTCCATACCGTTCCCGACTCAAAGGGACGTATTTTCGCCGGCCACTGAGGCCAGATCGGGCGATCTGATCACCTCTGAAGCACCATCC
>CAZZPH010000236.1:0-4874 GCA_964655725.1 uncultured Hyphomicrobium sp. | reverse complement strand
GCGGCTGCCTCTTCGTAGCCCGTCGTTCCATTGATCTGCCCGGCTAGAAACAGACCGGGTAACCGCCGCACCTCAAGTGTCGGCTCAAGCTCCCGCGGATCAACGTAATCGTATTCGATGGCATACCCTGGCCGGACGATCCTTGCGGCCTCAAGGCCGGGAATTGTCCGGATGAACGCCTCCTGGACCTCGGCAGGCAGCGAGGTCGATATTCCATTGGGATAGACCAGCGGGTCGTCGAGCCCCTCCGGCTCAAGAAAGATCTGATGGGCCGTGCGATCCGCAAAGCGGACAACCTTGTCTTCGATCGACGGGCAGTAGCGCGGGCCGACGCTCCCGATCTGACCCGAATACATCGGCGAACGCGTGAGATTCTCTCGAATGATGGCATGCGTTCGAGGTGTGGTCGCCGTGATGGCGCAGGTCACCTGCGGGTTGGCAATCCGATCGGTCATTGAGGAGAATGGCACCGGATCCGGGTCCGCAGCCTGTTGTTCCAGCCGGTCCCAGCCGATACTTGCCCGGTCGAGCCGGGCCGGCGTTCCAGTCTTAAGCCGGCCCATCCTCAGGCCCAAGCCATAGAGCCGGTCCGACAGGCGCAAGGCTGGCGCATCTCCATGCCGTCCAGCAGGTATCTGCGTCTCACCCATGTGGATGAGCCCGTTGAGAAAGGTTCCCGTCGTCAGAACCACGCTTGCCGAACGCATGGAGCGGCCCGTGGCCAGCATGACGCCTGCAACCCTGCCATCGACGATAATCAGGTCCTCCACCCCGCCTTCGACGACCTCCAAGCCGGCGGTGGCTTCAATTGCGGCCTGCATGGCCTGCCGGTAAAGCCTGCGATCGGCTTGCGTCCGTGGGCCCTGCACCGCCGGACCCTTGGAGCGATTGAGCAGGCGGAATTGAATTCCGGCTGCATCGGCCACACGCCCCATCAATCCATCGAGCGCATCCACCTCGCGGACCAGATGACCCTTGCCCAGGCCGCCAATAGCCGGGTTGCAGGACATCTCCCCAATGGTCGCCGCCTTATGGGTCACAAGGGCCGTTCGCGCGCCAAGTCGTGCTGCGGCCGCCGCGGCTTCCACGCCTGCGTGCCCGCCTCCCACAACGATGACATCAAATTCAACTGTGCTCATACGCCGGTCTTCTAGCGCAATTGGCGCCAAATCTCACATCGAATCCCTGAGGACGCCGGCCAAACACAACCTAGAACCGGTGAGCGGCGCCGCAAATCCCGGCTTCACGTGAAACGGCTGACGGACACCGGATCCAAGCCGATCGATGACGTCACTTGCCGATGCAGAACGTGGAGAAGATCTGGCCGAGAACGTCCTCGACGTCCACTCGGCCTGAGATCCGCCCGAGGGCATGCGTCGCCAGCCGGAGATCCTCGGCCCTGAGTTCACACATTTCGGGATCACCCTCCAGAAACGCCCGGAGCGCGCGATGACATGCCACGGCGGCCGAGCGCTGACGCGCATTCGTCAGAACGGGCTGGAGTACGCCACTGTCCAGCCGCGCCGCTGCGATTGCTGCCAGCCGCCCGGTCAGCTCCTGCAGCCCAGATCCCGTCTTGGCCGAAACCAGGACACTGTCGTCGGGCAATATGGACGGTTCGCCGCGAACAAGCAGATCAGCCTTATTGAGCACGACCAGAGTCCGATCGGCCATATCGGCGAGTTCCTCAGGCAATTGAACTTGGGGTGCCGTTGGATCGACCAGCCAGAGTACGAGATCCGCCGCCCTGGCTGTGGTCAGGCTCCTGCGGATCCCCTCCTGTTCGACCCGCATCTCCGTCTGACGCAGGCCAGCCGTATCCGAAACAATGACAGGAAAGCCTTCCAGATCGAGATGCACTTCGATGACATCCCGGGTCGTGCCGGCATCCTCCGACACGATCGCCGCAGGCCTGCGCGCCAGGGCATTGAGGAGGCTCGATTTGCCCACGTTTGGAGGTCCCGCCAAAGCAACACGAAATCCATCCTTGAGAATCTCGCCGCGATGGCCATCGTCCAGATGGTGGCGCACCGACGCTTCAAGACCCGCCACGATCCCGTGGGCCTGCCGCTGTGCGTCATCACTCACGTCAGCTTCATCGGAAAAATCGATGGCCGACTCGACGAGCGCGATGGCCTCGATGAGAGTTGATCGCCAGGACTCCACGAGCGCTGTCAAAGCGCCGCTCGCCTGATGGAGCGCTTGGCGCCGCTGCGCCTCGGTCTCGGCCGCAATCAGGTCAGCGAGACCCTCGATTTCCGGAAGATCAAGCTTGCCCGCTTCGAATGCGCGGCGCACGAAGTCGCCTGGTTCAGCGAGCTTACAGCCTGGAATGGCTCCGATCGCATCGAGCACAGCGGCGATAACGGCCCGGCCACCGTGTACGTGAATCTCGCAGGAATCTTCACCCGTAAAACTGCCTGGACCGGGGAGCCACAACACAAGGCCCTGATCAATCGGCGCGCCCGTCCTGGGATGAACGATCCGGCGCACGCCCGCCATGCGCGGCTTGGGGCGGGGCGCTGCCATGACATTGAGCACCGTTCCCGATCTTGGTCCCGATACCCGCACAACGGCGACCCCCGCCTTCCCGGGAGCGCTGGATAGAGCAAATATCGTCGATCTATCAGAGGTTTGCATACTTGCGGCTGGTAGCAGGCTTTGCTCTGTGCGTGGCATCATTGCTGTACATCAGACCTAATGCGCCGATTGGTATCTGACTGTTAACCCAAGACTCATCAAGTGACGTGATTATCAGGCGCTTCAACCCGTTGCAGCATTTGTAAAATAGCCTTCGCAATTCCCTGCGGAACTTCCATCGAATGGGCAAATGTCCTATTCTCATAGGAAGGGGGCGGGGCAGAAAGGAGACGCATTCGCCATGGGCATTTCATCCCCTGCCGAATCCCAACCATCTCAGCAGCCGCACTCCTGGTCTCTCGACAAGTCCTTCGCCAAAGATCTGCAACGCCTCAAGCAGCGCGACAATCATACCAATCTGCGCTACCTCGCGGTCAATTATGCGATCTTCCTCGCAACGATCGGCTTCACGCTATGGTCTTTCCAGATTGCGGATGTCTCGGGCCTGGGAGTGTGGCTGTCGGTACCCGTTACAGTCCTCGCTGTCGTCATCATCGGCGGATTTCAGCACCAGCTTGGCGGCGTGATCCATGAAGGCACGCACTACATTCTGTTTGCCGATCGCAGGCGAAATGAACTGATATCCGACTGGTTTGCCGCCTTCCCGATCTATACCTCGACCTATGCCTTCCGGCTGCATCATTTGGCCCATCATCAGTTCGTCAATGACCCGGTCCGCGACCCAAACTTCGCGCAGGCCGAGATGTCCGGCCATTGGCTTGATTTCCCGTTGTCACAGTTCGAACTGCTGATGGCTGTGGTGCGCCAAATGAACCCTGTTCGCCTGGTCAGATACATTATCGCCCGGGCCCGCTACAGCGCCATCGGCACCGATGAGAACCCCTACGCCAAACCCGACGAAATGGGCTCGCCCTGGGCAATCCGCTGGGGTGCACTCTATGCCGTACTCATGCCGGCGGTCGCGATCACGCTGATCGTCATGGAGCAATGGACGGCCGCACTTCTCGCCCATGTCGTCCTCAGCGGCGCACTCCTGACCTATTATGCATGGGTGCCCGCGGACGCATTCGCTCAGAGCCGGATCAATCCGATCATCTCACACCGCGCAACCGCACTCGGACGCATGGGCTTCCTCGCCTTCCTCTACGGCGCGTTGACGCTCACCTGCTATCTCACCGGCGCACCGGCCTGGGGGTACTACGGCCTGTTATGGATCTTGCCGCTGTTCACGACATTTCCACTGTTCATGGTCGCGCGGGAGTGGGTGCAGCACGGCAACGCGGATCGCGGCCGGCTCACGAACTCGCGCGTTTTTATCGTCAATCCGGTCTTGCGCTATCTCGTGTTCCCGTGGGGCATGGAATACCACCTTCCCCACCACATGTTCTGCTCCGTACCGCACTACAAACTAAAGGACCTGCATGAGGTCCTGCAGCGCGATCCGGAATACCGCGAGAAAGGCTTGGTCGTGGAGGGTTTGCTGGGCGAGGGTGCGCCTGGACGTCCATCGATCATGGAGGTGCTGGGACCGCATTACGCCATGGCCACCGGCGATATCAGCGTCGCCGATGAAACGCTTGAGCTGGCAGATATCAATGATCCGGCCGGTATCGCACGTCACAGCCGCGCCTCGCGTGCCGAAATCGCCCGCGACGCATGACGGCCTGAAAAGTAAAAGGGCCGGGATTCCCGGCCCTTGATTCCTGGTCCTTGCGCAGTCCGTCAGGCATTCATCGACTGGAAGAATTCGCCGTTGGTTTTGGTCGATTTCAGCTTGTCGATCAGGAACTCGATCCCGTCCATCGTTCCCATTGGATTGAGGATACGCCGCAGCACATAGACCTTCTTGAGCTGATCCTTCGGGACCAGCAGATCTTCCTTGCGTGTGCCGGAGCGCGAGACATCGATGGCGGGGAAAACGCGCTTATCGGAGACCTTCCGATCGAGAATGATCTCAGAGTTGCCGGTTCCCTTGAACTCCTCGAAGATCACCTCATCCATGCGCGAGCCGGTATCAACCAGCGCAGTGGCAATGATGGTCAGAGATCCACCCTCTTCGATGTTGCGCGCGGCGCCGAAAAAGCGTTTGGGGCGCTGCAAAGCGTTGGAATCGACACCACCCGTCAGAACCTTGCCGGAGGACGGAACGACGGTGTTATAGGCGCGTCCGAGGCGCGTGATCGAGTCGAGCAGAATGATCACGTCGCGCTTGTGCTCGACGAGGCGTTTCGCCTTCTCGATGACCATTTCAGAGACCTGCACGTGCCGGGACG
>CAZZPH010000235.1:0-4878 GCA_964655725.1 uncultured Hyphomicrobium sp. | reverse complement strand
CGGCGAGCCGATGGACGGGCCGCGCCACATCTGGTGGAACTTCGTCTCCTCGTCCAAAGCGCGCATCAATCAGGCGAAAGCCGAATGGAAACAGGGGCGCTTCGATACGGTGCCGGGTGACGCTGCCGAGTTCATTCCGCTTCCAGAGGACACGCCGTCATGAACGATCCCATGCCGCCCCTCGTGATCGTTCTGCTACTGCTGCAGACAACCTTGGGTGTAGTGTTTTTCTACTATTTCTTCCGGCTTCTGTTCGGCCGAGGCAGGCCCGCCACCAATATCAAACAGCCGCATACCGGACGAGGCTCTCAAGTCTCCGTGGAACAGCCGGCGGCACTCGTAACGTTCCGCGATCTGGCGACACAGCCACAATACCGCTTCGAGCGTTGGCGTCTCATCGTGCTGCTGGTGCTATTATTCGGCGTAATGGCCATTGCCAAGTCTGCCATGGACGACTGGAAGGCGAATACTCGCGCAGATCCCGCACCCGCGGCTACAGCACCACCACCCCCCGCGGTGGCGCCGTGATCTATCGCGGAAGCTGCCATTGCGGGGCGGTGGCCTTCGAGGTCGACGCGCCAGAGCGCATTGTCGCGCAGGACTGCAATTGCTCCATCTGCGCCAAGTCCGGCTTTCTCCACCTCATCGTGCCGAAATCGAAGTTCCGGCTCCTGACGGGGGAGGATCAGCTGACACACTACGTCTTCAATACGCGCGTTGCCCAGCACATGTTCTGCTCACACTGCGGCATCAAGTCCTTCTACATCCCGCGCTCCAATCCCGATGGGATCGATGTCAACGTTCGTTGCCTGGAACGGCAGCCATCCGCCCTCACCATCGAGCCGTTCGACGGTCAGAATTGGCAAGCCCATGCCGCCAGCCTCGCCCACCTGAGCCATGAGACTTGACGCTCCAGGTGCCGCTTGCGAACGCTCTCCAGTGCGTGCAAAGAGCGTGCACGCGGGGTCGCACACCAGGACACGATCTGGCCCCTATCGCACCAAAGACCTGAACCAATACGGCGGGGACCATGAAGCCAACCACACTCCTCGATCCAAACGGACCTCTGGCAGACGCGCTCGCGCGCAACTTCGGGCTGGATAAAAGCGACGCCACGGCCGTGCTGTCGGCGGTCGTGCCGGATCTGTCGCGCGCCGTTGAGCGCAACACGTTGAACAGGGGCGGCATCGCCGATCTGGTGGCAACGCTGGGCCGCGCGGACTATCAGAGCGCACTCGATCCCCAGTTTCCTCTCGCATCTCCCGCCGTGGCCGAGAGCGGCATTCCCGTTCTGGAAACCATCCTTGGCAACAAGGACAAGAGCCGCGCCGTCGCCCAGCACGCGGCCCGCGCAAGTGGTGTCGATGCCGCGCAGATCCGCCAAATGCTGCCGGCCATAGCCACCCTGGTGATGGGTGCACTCGGCAAGTCGGCGGGAAGCCAGTTTGACCGCATCCTCGGCGAAGTGAGAGCGATGCCTGGCAGCCCATTGTCGATTCCAGGGGAGGCTGCGGCCAGATCGGCCCATGACCCAGCCGTGACGCGGAGCGGTGGAGGTGTCGGTGAGCAGCGCCCGTTGCCCGTGCCGGGGCAGGTTCCCGATCTGCGTCGCAAGTCTAACCCCTACGAGGACTTCTCCGATGTCATCCGCCGCGGCGGCACACGGCTACCCCCTGAAAGCCGCTCGCCGCGCACCGGTCAGGACAGTGCTCCGACACAGGGTGGCTCGCTCGACAGCATCATCCGCGATATTCTGGGTGGATCGCTCGGCTTTGAGAACCGCGGGTTTCTGGGCTGGGTGATGCGCGCCGTCGTCATGCGCTACGGCTGGCAGATCCTCCAGTGGATGTTGCGCCGGTTCCTTTACGGACGCTAGGCCGGAGGCCACCCAATTGCCGTATAACCAAAACCGTTCAAATCGAGAGGCCGCCCGATGAAAGACCTGATGAGCATGATGAAACAGGTGGGCCAGATGCAGGCCCGCATGCAACAGCTCCAAGAGGAACTGGCCGCCGCCGAGGTGGAGGGCATGTCCGGGGGTGGTCTCGTCCGCGTCCTGCTCAACGGCAAGGGCGACATGCGCAAGCTTGCCATCGATCCCAGTCTGATGGTTTCCGGTGAAGCCGAAATCCTGGAGGATCTGATTGTCGCCGCATTCCAGGATGCGCGCCAGAAGGTCGAGATAGTGATGCAGGAAAAAATGAGCGAGGTGACGGGAGGACTGCCGCTTCCGCCGGGAACAAAGCTCTTCTAGCGCGGGCGGCCCCGCCGGTCCGCCAACGAGGCCGGCAGGCACTTCAATCAAAAGACAAGCCCGAGATCGCAACAGCAGCCGCAAGGTCGCAGCATGTAGGCCCCGGCGGTCGCGAAAATCCCACTGAGCGTCCGGCAACGGGCGTGATAACAGGTCACCCATGACCAGGAAAATAGCAGGGCCAGAGATTGAACGGCTGGTTCAGCTTCTGGCTCGCTTGCCGGGGCTCGGGCCGCGCTCGGCGCGCAAAGCCGCCCTGGGACTGCTGAAAAAACGTGAAGACCTGCTGGTCCCGCTCGCGGAGGCTCTACGCGTCGCCGTGGAGCGCATCGTCGTCTGCCCCGAATGCGGCAATCTCGATACGGTCGCGCCCTGCACCCTTTGCCAGGACCCGCGGCGTGACCGGTCTTTGATCGTGGTTGTGGAGGAAGTTGGTGACCTCTGGGCCCTGGAACGTGCCGGCGTTGTGAACGCGGCCTATCACGTCCTGGGAGGACATCTGTCCGCGCTCGACGGCATCGGGCCGGACAAACTGGCAATCGAAAGCCTCGTGACGCGCGCATCCAATCCGGTCGTCGAAGAAGTCCTGCTCGCCCTCAACGCCACAGTGGAGGGACAGTCTACGGCGCACTACCTGATGGATCGGCTCGCAGGAACTGGTGTCACCGTCTCGCGGCTCGCTCAAGGCGTGCCCATCGGCGGCGAACTCGATTATCTGGACGAAGGAACCCTGGCTGCAGCTATAAAATCGCGTAGGCGCCTGTGATGCCCGTCATGTCATCAGCGCGAGCGTATCTTCTATGACAGCGCCTGAAGCGGATGCCGCCGGACCAACGCACCATGAGGCGCGTTTTGTAACTGGTTCCTTGCTGCGGCATATCCTCATCATGACAGGCACGGGCGCTGCCGGCCTCGTTGCAATCTTCATCGGTGACTTCGCCAACATCCTGTTTTTGTCCTGGCTGGGCGATGAGGAGATCGTCGCCGCCGTCGGCTACGCCAGCTCCATTCTATTCTTTACGACGTCCATTGGCATCGGCCTTTCCATCGCCGCGACGGCGCTCGTCGCGCCCGCCCTCGGCGCGCGCAACAGGCCCAAAGCCCGACGGTATGCCATGAGCGCTGTGCTGCTGACGCTGCTGGTGTCAGGATTGCTGGCTGCCGTCGTGTGGCTTGCTGTGCCCGCGCTTCTGAAGCTGCTTGGCGCATCGGGACGCACGCTTGATCTTGCAAGCGACTATCTCGCAATCCTGGTGCCATTCCTTCCCCCGCTGGCCGTGGCCATGACGACGACCGCGATTCTTCGCAGTGTCGGTGACGCGCGCCGCGCGATGCATGTCACGCTGGCAGGCGCCATCACCAACATCGCGCTCGATCCCATCTTGATCTTCGGTCTGGGACTGGGCATCCATGGCGCTGCCATCGCATCGGCCGTCGCGCGGATCGCCATGGTCGCCTACGGCTTGTATGCGACCATCAGCGTGCACGACATGATGGACGCCCCCGACGCCAGCACCGCCCTTTCAGATGCCCCCGCGCTTGCGGCTGTCGCCGTGCCCGCCGTTCTGACCAACATCGCAACCCCTGTCGCCAACGCCTACGTCACCGCCGCCATGGCCGAGCATGGTGATAGTGCGGTTGCCGCCTGGGCTATCATCGGTCGCATCATTCCAGTTGCATTCGGTGCCATTTACGCCCTTTCGGGTTCCATCGGACCCGTTGTGGGGCAGAACTTCGGCGCACGGGATACCGTTCGCATGCGTCAGACACTGACCCTCTCGCTCCTCGTCAACATCGCCTTCACGCTGGTCGCCTGGATCGTACTTGTTCTGGCTGCCGATGCGATCGTCGCGATGTTCAAGGCGACGGGTGAGGCCGCCCAGCTGATACGGCTCTTCTGCCAGTGGCTGGCCCCGCTCTTTGGGTTTCTCGGCGCCCTGTTCGTCGCCAACGCGATCTTCAACACTCTTGGCCGCGCGCAACTGTCGACACTCCTCAACTGGGGCCGGGCGACGGTCGGCACGGTTCCGTTCGTGATGGCAGGATCACATTATGGCGGAGCAGCCGGTGTCCTCGTCGGCAACATGCTGGGAGCCATCGTGTTCGGGATCGTCGCCGTAGTTCTCGGCTACCGCCTCATGGATCGGCTCGAACGCGATTTTGGGCGCAGCGGAAACTGATCCCCAGGGCGATACCGCCGCGAAACCGCTGGGTTCCACATACGTATATCCCCTGCCAGCGGCACGGGCGGGCCTACAGTTGGGGATCGAATCTGGTGTAGAGATGGTAAAGGCCGGATCTGCTGCGGGACCCGCCGTGGCTGCTCCGTTTGCCGGCAAACCTGGAAGGCGCTGTGCGAGGCCATTTGCAATGAACTCTGGACAACACGCCACCCCGGTCGCGGCTCAGCGCCGGGTCGCGATCGTCGATGTCTCGACGGCTTCCGTGCTGCGCAACAGAGGTACCTTGATCTCGGCGTTGAGGGCGCGCGGCAACCCGGTCATGGTGCTGGCCCCTTGCATGCTCGCCGGAGAAATCGCCGCATTTCGGGAGCTCGGCGCGGAGCACGTCAACTTCGACCCCCATCCTCCTGGGGTCGCACCGTTGAGCCGATGGCGTCTACT
>CAZZPH010000234.1:0-4902 GCA_964655725.1 uncultured Hyphomicrobium sp. | reverse complement strand
AGCCGCCCCCCTCAGGCGCGACAGGCTTTCCGGGATGAGCGCGGGACCTGTTCCGCCCAGCCGGTCCAGTCCGTGGCACGCAGCACAATGCTCGCTGTAGAGTTGCGGGGCGTCGGACTGGGCATGTGCCGGCGTGGCGAGGAGGAGCGCAGCACTACAGATAGCGATGCGTCGGATCATGTCTCAGACCTCGGAATGGCGTCACCTCTGCACGCGCGGGAATGGCACAGGATTGGCCCAGGCCGATCTCGGCGTCACTCAGATAGCAGGCAGGGTCGGCTTCCCACGGATCGCCCGTCAGTTGCAGTGCACGGATACGGGTATTGCCGCCGCAGACCGGCCTGTAGGCGCATGCCCCGCACCGTCCCTTGAGTGGTCGCGGCTTCATGCGCAGTCCCGCCAGCATGGGATCTGACAGGTCTTCCCAGATCACGCTGAACGGCCGGTTGCGGACGCTGTCGATGGAATAGCCCGACCAGTAGGTGTCGGGGTGGACGATCCCCTGGGTGTCGATGTTGGCCACGCCGAGTCCTGAGGAGTTACCGCCCCACGCCTCCAGATGGCGGCGCAGATGCTCGATGGCAGCTTGCGGAAAGCGCTCTTCGGCCCACTGCAGAAAATAGACGGCATCGGCATCATTGTTGCCGGTGACGATGTCGAGATCCTGGCCCGATGCCGCCGCCTGCCAGGCGCGCTCGATCAGCATGCCGATGGCGCCGCGCGTCACAGCCCAACTCGTATCGTCGCCCCGGTGCTTGTTGCCACGACCTGCATAGACGAGGTGAGAGAGATAGAACTTCTCCACTCCCTCCCGTTCGGCCAGCGCCAGGAGATCGGCAAGCTGGGCGGCGGTGTCGCTCGTCATGGTGAAGCGAAGGCCCACCTTGATGCCGCGTTCCTTGCACGCCCGCACGCCGGCAAGGGCTGCATCGAACGCACCGCTTTCTCCGCGGAACCAGTCGTTGGTCGCTCCGATGCCGTCGAGGCTGATACCCACATAATCGAAGCCGATCGCGGCGATTTCGTTGGCAAGCGCGCCGGTGATGGGCGTGCCGTTTGTGGAGAGCGCTGTATAGAGGCCATGCGATTTGGAGCGCCGCGCCAGATGCAGTGTATCCGCTCGCGACAGGGGCTCCCCACCCGAGAGGATCAAGGCGGGGATGCCGTAGGCGGCCAGATCGTCGAGAACTCGTTCGGCTTCCAAGGTCGTCAGTTCGCCGGGAAAGTGATGATCAGCGGCCACCGCGTAGCAGTGGCGGCACTTCAGATTACAGCGTCGTGTCAGGTTCCAAATGACCACGGGGCGGACAGGTCCGCGGCGTTGGCGCACCGGAGTGGGTGACACGAGCTCTTTCATATAGTGGGACAGGCGAAACACGAGATGTCATCCTTCCTTGCTGGTGAGGCGCAGGCCGGTTTTCTTCAGAATGCGTTTGGAGTAGAGCACGTCCGATGCCCGGCACGCTGGACCCAGAAGCGCGGCGATCTGCCGGCGCTTCAGTTCCACCTCCGCTCTCCCGCTGCCGTGAACCATCGCGAAGAGATTGTACGGCCACATGGGCAGCGCGCGCGGCCGCCGGTAACAATGGGTGACGTAGGGCAACGCGCCGATCGAACGTCCCAGCTCGGTGATCTGATCGTCGTCGATATCCCAGACGGTCATGCCGTTGGCGGTCATGCCCAGCGTATAGTGATTGGGGGCCAGCGCGATTCGCCGCATGATCCCGCGCGCCTTCAGGTCTGCCAACCGGTCAATGATCTCCCGTTCGCTCAGGCCAAGCTGCTCCGAAATGCGCCCATAGGGGTGCTCTGTTAGCGGCAGACCGGCTTCTGTTGCCTTGATCAACGATCGATCGATGGGATCCAGGATCGTCATGCCGTCACCCTGAACCCGATGAAGTATTCTTCAAGTTTTGGGAATCGTACGACCTGGAGTGCTGTCTCCGCTGCGATGTCATCGGCGACCCGATCGATGTCGGCGGGAGTTTCGGTCGCCAGCACGAACCACATGTTGAAGGCGTGCTCTCGTTCGTAGTTGTGGGCGACCTCGGGCCGGCTGTTCACGGTCTGCGCCACGGTGTCGAAGCGATCCGGCGGCACAGCCATCGCGCACAGACAGAATGCGCCACCCATGGCTTCGGCATCGAAGAACGGTCCAAATCGCGTGGCTGCACCGGTTGCGATGAGCCGCTGTAGCCGGTTGATCAAGGAGGAAGCTGGGCAGCCGAGCTCGTCGGCGACAATCTGAAACGGATCTGGATCGAGCGGAAAGCCCTCCTGCAGGCGATTGATGATCGCGCGATCGAGGTGGTCGAGATCTGGTTGGACAGGGGACGCGGGACGAGACATCACGCGGCCTCCTTGGGAAGCGCCAGTAAGGCCCCGGTCTGCTTGTAGCAGCGCAGGGAGAAAAGAACCTGCCGCGGACATGCAGTGAGGCCCGCATGAGCCGCAGCCTGGTCGATCATGTGCAGCGCTTCCTCGCGGGAGCGGGCATGCACCATGCAGTAGAGGTTATAGGGCCACGCGCGGTCATAGCGCGTGCGGCGGTAGCACAGAGTGATTCCAGGCGCGGTTGCGAGGGTCTCGCCGGCATGATCGATCGTATCCTCCGGGAGGTCCCAGACGACCATGGCATTGGAGCGCCAGCCCAGTGCGCGGTGACGGACGATGATGCCGATCCTAGGCACAATCCCCACAGCCACGAGGACCAGCAATCGCTCAAGGACCTCGCCTTCGGTGAGCTCCAGCACGTCGCCGATGCGGGCGAACGGCTCTGAGACGAGCGGCAGACCCTGGGTCAGGATCTGCACCAGTGCGCGATCGATGCAGCGGGGAACGTAAGCTGCGTGGAGTGATGACACGAACGGGCGCTGGTGGAGCTTGTTGGCGTTTCTGGTGCGCAGGTCAAAACCTAGATCGATGTGATAGGGCCGCTCCAGTCTCAGATCCAGCACGCTGAGGCCCGTGAGCTGACTGACGCGGCGCAGAACCTCATCGACATAGGCGCGGTCTGGTCCGGTGACGACAAACCAGAGGTTCCAGGCGTTCTCGCGCAGGTAAACGTGATTGACGCCCGGCTCAGCACTCAACAGCGCGGCGATGGGCTCCGTCTGGTCGTCGGGAGCTGCAAGGGCGGCAAGTGTGCTCGCTCCAAGAGTATTCGGGCGCACGACGCCACCCACCCGGCTGATGGCGCCCTCGGCCTGGAGTGTCTTGAGCGCGGCGATGACGGTGGCTTCACACACACCGAGATTCTTGCCGATCACTGCGAACGGCCGGGGCACCAGCGGGAAATCGCGCTGCCACTCGTCGAGTAGGCGATCGCGCAGCGTCCTGTCATCGGGCTGCTGCATCAGCATGGCTAGAGCCCCGTCCTGTGCGCCCTGGAAGAAAAGAAGATGCCGCTCGGGTCGCGCGCCTCGATCTGGGCCTTTTTCTCGAAGGTGCGGGTATCGTAGATCTGCACCTGATGGCGATCGCGCACGGAAACCCAGACGTCATGACCGCGTGGGGTGAACTCCATGTGCAATACGCCAGGGCCCGGCTTCAGGTCTTTGATGATCTTGCCGGTGATGCTGTCGACGACCTGGACAGCGTCGTTGTGCGGGAGGGCAAAGTTGACCCAGACATGACGGCCATCAGGGCGGGCCACGGCAAACACGGGCTGACCCTGCACCTGTGTGCGGCCCACTTCTTCGAATGTCCGGATGTCGACCCACAATAATTCGTGCCGTCCGATCGCAGGCAACACCAGGCGATCACCGGCAACGGCCCAGCTCTCCAGATGCGGCATCTTGTAGACCGGCAGTTCGGTCTCGCCACGTCCGTAACCGCTGAGGATGCGGCGGGGCTGCGGATCGTCCTGCCACAGATCCAGCACCGTCAGGCCGTCTTCGCCGAACAGGCCGATCACGTAGTGGCGCCCGTCGCCGGTGATCAGCGCATCATAGGGGTGCGTGCCGATACCGCGATGCTTTGTGATCTGGGGTGCGCCCTCGCGTGAGAAGTCTACTATCCATGTTTCGCCCGCATCCCATAGCGAGAACAGGAACCTGCGGCCGGGTGCGTCCTCCAGGCCGATGGTCTTGGAGCGGCCCTTCGCCCAGGTGGCGGGGATGTCGGCGACCTGCGCCAGGGTGCTGGACTGGAAGACCTTGACGCCGCCCGGCTCGTAGTTGGCCACGGCAACCAAGGTTCCATCATCGGAGATGGCGCCGCCGATCGAATTGCCCGCTTGAAGCGTGCGCTTGACGATGCTCGCCGTTAGAAGATCAACCTTCGTCAGCCCGCCGTCCCGTCCGAATACATAGGCGAAACGTGCATCGGGCGAAAAGACGGCCGAAGCGTGCGACAGGTCGCCCAGCCCCTCGACGCGCGTGATCGTACGGCGTTGCGAGGTATCGACGATCAAGAGCGATCCGGTGGCGCGTTCGACAATGATACCGAGGTCGCCGGTGCCACGCAATTGAGGTGCCTCTGCGGGGGCGGTATCTGCCCAACCGGTTAGCAGCGCCAGCATGGCCAGTCCGATCGCTGCATGGCGGAGGCGGCTCATTCTTCGCTCTCCGATAGAAGATAGTTGGCAATCCACACCGCATCGGCCTCGCTGAGCAGCGACCGCCACGGCGGCATCGCTGTTCCAGGCACACCGTCGAGGATGATCTGGGCGATCATGTCCACACTGCGACCGGCGAGACGGGAGGCTCTGAGGTCGGGTCCGAGGCCGCCTTTGAGAGTGAGCCCGTGACAGGAGCCACAATCCTGACGTACCAGACGTTCCAGAGCGGCAGAATTCAGATCGTCGGTGGCGTGCAACGGCGTGGCGAGCAGGCTCGCCGCCGCAAGGACGCCGGCAGCCCACAAAAAAGATGTACGGTAGCCATAACGCGATTGTGCCAC
>CAZZPH010000233.1:0-4948 GCA_964655725.1 uncultured Hyphomicrobium sp. | reverse complement strand
TATCCGATCCGCAACGGTGTTCCGCTCATGACCGCTGAAGCGGCCCGGTCATTGACAGATGAGGAGTTCGACGGCCGCTAAGGTGGTCCTGGCGACGGCCCGGCCCATTCAGCAAGTTCGAATTGAGCACATCGCCGGCCGGCCGCATTAACCGCAATACTTCAGTTTTCTTTAAATCGCTGCGTCCTTAGCTGCCTTGTTGTCGTGTCAGGTAGCAACGGGAAGGCAGTGAGCGACGTGTCGAAGGCCACGACCACTTCAAACGATAGCGCTGAGCGCCGCCGCATGCCGTCGCGTGATGGGGTGAAGGGCGCCATCAGCGCCTTTTTTGCACGGACCGCGCGTATGTTTTCAGGTGCGCGCCGGCGCATCGCTCCCGGCGTCTCCCGGGACGGTCTGCATGAGGAACTGGAGAGACTGCACGATCTGCGCTGGGAGATCTCAGACAGTGCGCGGCGCTATCGCGATTTGCTCGATGCCCAGGCGGATATGATCGTCCGGCGCGATGCTGATGGTGTCGTCACGTTTGCAAACCGTGCCTATATCTCGGCATTCGGCTTGACGCTCGATGGCGTGATAGGCCGGCGCCATCATCACACGGTCATCGAGCAGGGCAATCCACAGTTCGCAACTGACCCTCCGCCGGCGTTGGCAGCACGGCGTGTGGTCGAGCTGGTCGATACGCGCGATGGACCTCGATGGATCGAATGGGAGCAGTCCACGTACTCGGACAGCACGTCGCGCCGCCCAGAGACACAATGTACCGGCCGCGATGTCACTGACAGCCGCCGGTTAGAGCAATCATTGCGCGAGGCGCGGGATGCGGCGATCGGCGCGAACCGCTCCAAATCCCGATTTCTTGCATCCATGAGCCATGAAATCAGGACGCCCATGAACGGCATCCTCGGGATGGCGGGACTGTTGCTCGATACCAATCTTGATGACGAGCAGACCGCCTATGCCCGCGCAATCGATCAGTCGGCCCGCAACCTGATGCTGCTGATCGACGAGATCCTCGACTTCTCCCAGATCGAAGCAGGCAAGCTGCGATTGTCCCTTGCTCCGTTTCGTATTGCCGACGCGGTCAGTTCGTGCATTTCGATTGTCCGGCCGATGGCCGTGGAGAAGGGTCTGTCACTGACTGTCTCGATCAGCGGGTTGTTGCCTGAAGTGTTGGTTGGCGACGAGGCACGCGTGCGGCAGATCGTGCTCAATCTTTTGTCGAACGCGGTGAAATTCACCGATGACGGCAGCGTGCATGTCGCGGTGCACATGGACGATGCGGTCAAGGCAGAGGGTGCCGTGCGGCTCATGATTGAGGTCATCGACACGGGCATTGGTATCGGCCCGGGAGATCATGCGTCCGTGTTCAGCGAGTTCGAGCAGACCGAAGAGGCGCTGAGGCGTCAATCCGGCGGCTCGGGTCTTGGCCTTGCCATCTCGCGGCGCATTGCGCGTGAGATGGGTGGCGATCTTCACGTTGCGTCCGTTCCGGGCGAAGGATCGACGTTCCGGGCCGGATTCGTACTGAAGCGTCATTGTGAAGTGATCCCGCCGCACGACAATGCGCTTGATGACGTCAGCGCGCTTCGACGTCCAGAGAATCGCCGGTCGCGGTGCGGGGGGGCGACGGCGAGCATGCGCGCGCGCGTTCTGCTGGTCGACGACAATGACGTCAACGCGCTCCTCGCCACCCGATTGCTGGAGCGTGCAGGCTGCGAGGTGATACGGGCTTCCAATGGCCAAGCGGCCTGCGACGCCGTGACGATCTCACGGACACAGGCCGGCGGGCGCTTCGATCTCATCCTCATGGATATTCTGATGCCGGGGCTTGATGGTGTGGAGGCGACCCGCCGCATCAGGGCTGAGTGGCCAGCCTCAGATGGCACGGACGCCCGCCGTCTTCCCATCATCGCCGTGACGGCCAACGCCTACCCGGAAGATCGGCAGCGCTATCTGGCGGCGGGGATGGACGACTACCTCGCCAAGCCCTTCGATCGTTCCGATCTGGAAGCTGTTCTGACGCGTTGGCTTGCCGTGCCCCACGCCGGTGAGCCCGCCGCCTGAGAGCATGACAAAGTTCGCTGCGGCCCTGGTCTCGGGATCGCGACGTCGTGTCCCGGGCTGCCGCAGATCGGGGCCGTCGTCGCAAATTTGTCTCCGAATCGTGCAAATAGACCTCAAGCGGTGCTAAAGCCGCGTTGGTTTCTCGCTGGCGATACAGCGGCGGAGTGTGCACGATGAAGCAAGGCGGGCGTCTGACGGGACGGCTGAAGCGGCTTACCGCTGCCGGCAACCCTCCGCTCGGATTGATGGCGATTCACGCTCTGGATCGCACCGCGCGACGAACCGCCCGCTCATTTGTTCGTCCTGAGCCCGTCAAAATTTACGGACGCATTGGAAATCTGGAAGTCCGGCTCGCGCGCAAGCGCGCCGACATCCTGCAGGCCCAACGCCTTCGTTATGAGGTCTTCTACGAGGAGATGTCGGCCAAGCCGAGTGCGGTTGCCAGTATGCGCCGTCTTGACCGTGATCCCTATGACCCGATCTGCGATCATCTGCTGGTGGTCGACACGAGTGCCCTGCCGGCGCAGGACGAATTGTGGCCGCATCGCCGCAGGCCGCGCGTTGTGGGCACTTACAGGGTTCTGCGCCAGGAAATCGCTGAACGTTCGCTCGGTTTCTACACGGCAGGCGAGTACGATATCGAGCGCATGATCGCGACCAAGTCGCCGCGCTATCGATTCATGGAGCTGGGGCGCAGTTGCGTTCTCAAGCCTTACCGTTCCAAACGCTCTGTCGAACTTCTTTGGCACGGCCTATGGACCTACATCCGTGAGCACAAAGTGGATGTCATGCTGGGCTGCGCGAGCTTCGAGGGCACGGATCCGCGCGCGCATGCGATGGCGCTGAGCTACCTTCACCATTTTGCGATGGCTCCGCCGGAGTGGCGCGCCGCGGCTCATCCGCACCTCTATGAGAGCATGGACCTGATCCCCAAGGATCAGGTCGACTTCAAGGCCGCTCTGAAGGCCATGCCGCCGCTCATCAAGGGCTATCTGCGGCTTGGGGCCTTCATAGGTGATGGTGCGGTGATCGACCGGCAGTTCGGCACCACTGATGTTCTGGTTATTCTCCCGGTCGAAAACATCGATCCGCGCTATTTCGAACATTTCGGGGCGCCGGACGAGGTGAAGAGCCGGGTTGCCCTTCAGGATTGATAGGGACGGAACAATCAGGCTAGAACGGCGGACCATCAGCCTGTGTCAGGCCGCAGTTCAACATGATCGCCATTTACGAAAATCCGCCAGGGTCCGAAGCTGTTCGGGCCGCAGACGTTCCCGGTGCGCTCAGGGGCGGCCAGATGTCCCTTGCCGGACTGACGCGTGCCCGGCTCGGCGCGGCACTGTTGGACGCTGGGGTGCCCGCCAAGCAGATCCGTATGCGCGTCACCCAGCTCTGGCGCTGGATCTATGTCTCCGGCGCCCGCTCGTTTGATACCATGACCGACGTCTCGAAAGACCTCCGCACGGTGTTGGAGCAGCGCTTCACGCTCGACCGGCCCGAGATTGTCTCCGAGCAGGTCTCGATCGACGGCACGCGGAAGTGGTTGTTGCGCCTTGCGCGCCGCGGGCACGAGCAACATGCTCCCGAGGTTGAATGCGTCTATATCCCGGAGGAGGATCGCGGAACACTTTGCATCTCATCGCAGGTGGGCTGCACGCTGACGTGTACCTTTTGCCATACGGGTACGCAGCGGCTTGTGCGCAATCTGGAGCCTGAGGAGATCGTCGGACAGATCCTTCTGGCGCGCGATCGCATCGGGGACTGGCCGGGCGCCGCAGTCCTGGGCGATGGTGCCCTTTTGCCGGCCGGTGATCGCAAGATCACCAACATCGTCCTCATGGGCATGGGCGAGCCGCTCTACAATTTCGACAATGTGCGCGACGCTATGGAGGTTGCCTCCGATGGCGAAGGCCTTTCGATGTCGAAGCGGCGCATCACGCTATCGACGTCCGGTGTCGTGCCTGAAATCGGCCGATGGGGCGAAGAGGCGGGAACTATGCTCGCTATTTCGCTTCATGCCGTACGTGACGACTTGCGCGATGTCCTGGTGCCGATCAACCGCAAATACCCCATCGCGGCGCTGCTTGAGGCCTGCCGCACCTATCCCGGCCTTTCCAACGCGCGCCGCATCACGTTCGAATACGTCATGCTGAAAGACGTCAACGATACGCTCCAGGAGGCGCGCGAACTCGTCCGACTGCTCGCAGGCATACCGGCCAAAATCAATCTCATCCCCTTCAATCCCTGGCCTGGCGCGCCCTACGAGTGTTCCGACTGGGCGCAAATCGAGCGTTTTGCGGAGGTGATCAACAAGGCGGGATATGCCAGCCCGGTTCGCACGCCGCGGGGTCGCGACATCTTTGCCGCGTGTGGCCAGCTGAAATCCGAAAGCCTTCGCATCAGGGCGCGGGACCGGATGGCCCCCGCCGGCAGTTTGCCTGGACCATGACGCAATGTTTCTTCGCACACTGGGCCGCTTGGTGCTCGTCCCCATCGCATTTGTCTTGGCCGCCGCAACATCCGGGTTCGTCGTGCTGACCCTGGGGATCGAAAAGCTTACCGTTGCAATCGGTGGACACGAAGGTGGCATGGAAACAGTCGCGGCCTATTGGGAGCTGATCGCCAAGGGCGGAGCCATGATTGCCGGACTGACGATCCTGCCGGCTCTCGCGGTCGTCATCGTCGGTGAGGTCGCGCGGATCAGATCGTGGCTCTACTACATGATCGGCGGCGGACTGGCGCTCGGACTGTTGCCGATCATTGCCCGCGCTGGTTCCCCCGACATTCTGGCGGCTCCGCCGGCGGCCCTCTGGCAGGTGCTCGCAACGGCAGGTTTTGCTGGAGGTCTCGTTTACTGGCTCGTTGCTGGGCGCAGCGCGTG
>CAZZPH010000232.1:0-4948 GCA_964655725.1 uncultured Hyphomicrobium sp. | reverse complement strand
TGGCCCGACGTTGGAGCAAAGAGTCCGACGAGCAGCCGGCCCACAGTCGATTTGCCCGATCCCGATGCGCCGACAAGTGCTAGGCGCGAACCGGGCTTTGCGGCCAGTGACAGGCCCTCGATCAGCGGCGGCTCGAGCGGGAGATAGCCGAACGTCGCGGCCTCAAGTGCGAGGGCACCTTCAGGGAGTGTCGCGTCCCTGTCGGGTCCATGTGCAGGGGCCCGCGCCGGGTCGGGCGGCTGCTGGAGTACATCGTCGATGCGTTCCGTGAACGAGCGGACTTCCTGCAAGCTGGCGGCAAGGCCCATGAACGCCATCATCGGAGCGGTGAAACTTGCAGCCAGCGTCTGGAAGGCGACGAGCGACCCGATCGACATCGCTCCGCTCATAACCTCCATGCCTCCATAGACGAGGATGAGCGCCGTCGTCAGCGCGCCGATCAGAGCGGGTGCTGCTCCCAGAAACGTCAGCTTCATCGCCATTGCCTGATGTGTCGAGACGATGCCGGCGTGCAGGCCTGTCCAGCGGGTAAAGAACAGCTCCTCAGTCCCTGCGGCTTTATAGGTCTCGATGTCCTGTAGCCCGGAAAGCCCGACGCCAGAGAGTTTGCCCTGCTGGATCGACAGTTTGCGATAGCCATCGGCGGCCGCGCGCGACACGGCGAGCAGAACCAGGAGATTGACGAGCGCGAGTGCCAGGACGCCAAGCGACAACGGCACGCTGTAAAGGAGCATGATGGCAAAGAAGAAGACGGCCGCCACCAGGCTGAGGCAGGCCTGGGCCAGCTGGCCGGTCAGCAGGTGTGCCAAGCCGTCACTGAGATGCAGGCGGCTTGCGATTTCTCCTGCATAGCGCGTGCCGAAGAATTGGATCGGAAGCCGCAGGATGTGATCGAACAGCTCTCGCGCACCTTTGATGGCAAGGCGCGTCTCGGCGCGTGTCAGGTGCCAGTTGCGCAATTCGTTCAGGGCAAACCGCGCCGCTGCTGTAAGTCCCATACCGATGATAACCGGCCACAACCAGTCGTCGAGGCCGCGCACGACGACGTAATCGATGAAGACGCGCGCGAATACGGGCAGCGCCAGACCCGGGATCACAAGCGCCAGACTGACCAGCACAACGTAACTGACGGCGAGCCGGAATCCACCCGTGCGGCGCAAAAGCGATGCGGCAAGGCTTGGCCGTGTATCCCCCGCTGCAAAGTCCGGTCCTCGAGAAAAGATCAGGACAACGCCGGTGAACATCTCGTCGAATTCCTTGCGCGAGACGCTATAGCGTCCTTGGGCTGGATCATTGAGGTGCACACGCTTCCGGTCGATTCCTTCCACCACCAGGAAGTGACAGAAATTGACAAACGCGATCATCGGCGTTGCGAGGTCTTCCAGATGTTCGGGCTCGGCTTTCAGCCCCTTCGCCGTGAGCCCGTATGCGCGCGCTGCTTTCAGGATGCTCGACGCCTTGGAGCCATCCCGCGAGACACCACAGGCGGCCCGCAGTTCCTCAAGCGGTATGCGCCGGCCGAACCAGGCCAGCACCATGGCGAGGGACGCCGCGCCGCACTCGGCTGCTTCGAGCTGTAGGACCGTCGGCGTGCGAACGCGAGCCGCTCGCCTTTGAGCTGTCCCGCCTTCCGCTGTCAGTGCACGCGACACTTCTCTCAGCGCTCCTCAGTTCCAGCCAGCCCACCAAGACCCGGTGCCAGAAGGGATAAGATGGGAATGCGCTCCACGATCACGGCCGCGTCGAGAAGAGTGCCGGATGGTATGGTCTGGGGCGGTCCTTTCGAGGACGACCAGCGAAGTCCGCTTGGCGCCTCATGGTCCTTCTCTAGCCGCACACGAACAGCGATTGGTGCTCCTTCTCCGGCAAGTTTGGCTGCAAGCTGATCGTTCTTAAGGACGCTGCGCATGCCCTCGATGGTCGCAGCAACATCCGAAACGTCCTCAACCTCGCCCAGAACGAATCCGAACTCCTCCTTCTTGGCGGTCGTCGGCACGATCTCAGCCTTCATGCCGGTCCGGATGCGCCGGCCGTCACGGGGAGAAACGTAGATCAGTGCCACCACGTCGCTATCTACGTCTTCGGTGCGGACTAACGTCGCAAGCGGCGCACCATTGGCGACGACGTCGCCGACGGCAATCTTGACCTCCGCGACGCGGCCGGAGTGAGGGCTACGGATCGCTTCTTCCTGGCCGAACTGCGCTTCGAGCCGGGCGAGGCGGCGTTCCAGCTCTTGGAGCTTCAATCGTTCGTCGAGGAGCGTCAGTCGGTTCTTGCTCTGGCGCTCGAGGCGCCGCATCTCGATCAGCTTGGTCTCGTCGTCGAGTTGGGCAACGCGCTCACGCGCGGTTGCAAGCTCGAGTTCGGTTTCAATCAGCCGGTCGCGAACAAGCAGTTTGCGCTGCAAAAGGCTCTGGACGGATGCAATCTTTTCCTCAAGAAGTGCAACGCGCCGTTTCACATGCTTCTGCGAAGCCGCGATCGTCACGAGGCGGGCGGCCTCGGCCTGATCCTCACGCCTCTCGCTTTCCTCCTGAAAGCTCTCCACGGCAGCAAGTCGATTGCGGGCATCGGCGATATCGGCGCGTGTCTTATCGAGATCGAGCAGCAGCTCCGGCCGGCCAAGCCTGGCGATGACATCACCGGCGCGGACCTCGACACCAGCTGCGAGTTGAAGCTCGATAATGCGGCCGGCTGAGCCCGACATGACGTCCATCAGCAGGCCGGGATCGAATAGGATCCCATGACCGGCGACCTTGACGGGCGCACGGGCGTTGATCGACCAGGCGGCTGTACCTGCTGCCGCGAAAAGTAACACAGCGAGTGCAAGCCATGCGCGTGGCCGCACGAGCTGGCTCGGCCGGTCGAGGTGCTCCGGTGAGGCAAGACGGTTCAGCGCCGCCTGTCTGAAGATCTGCCGGGACATTTCAAGCCTGATCCACCAACGCTCAGATGCCAATTTGGCAATGACAGAAAGGAAACAGTAACAGGCCTGATTGCCCATGATGCGGAGTGTTGCAGCACTAGCGTTAATATGCCGTGCTCCGAACAAATTATTGCTCAGCTGCATTTCGATGCTTGCCGCGGATGAATCGCGCAGTCACCATGGTGAGCTCCATCGACCGTTCGGTGCTTCCACCCCGTCTCCGAGCTGTGACGGGATGGCTGGTAATTGCCTCCACTGGGGTCAAGGGACGCATCACCAGGGCCTGCGCCGACGAGAAGCGCGGCAAGGCGCTCTGGCCACACGACGTCACCGAACCCTGGAGTGGTAAGCGCAAGGTTGTGTCCACCAGCAGGGCTGAGGCAACCCAACGGGGGCTGCCACCGCGGGCGCTACGCCCGTCGGCGCTCATCTTAAACGGTGCCATAACTCACGATATCTTCACCCGATGTGCGTACCCTGCGGCACTGACCCAGGTCGAAGCGGATCTGTGCGCTTCTGTCGGTCTGCGCAATGTCGGTCTGCGGCCCTGTCGGACACCGAAGGTGCGGAGTAACCAACTGTGTTGGCTCTATTTGGTTACAGCGTTTTTGCAGTTCTATTTTTCGGAGCGCTGTGGCGGTTTGCCTGCCGTTGGCGCTATCTCGCCGACTACTACGCTGCTGACCCCGGCCCGCCGCGCACCAAGCGCGGCCTGCAAAGCGCGGTGCTCCTGGGCCTTGGCGGTTACAATATACTGAAGGGAATCCTCAAGGTCGGCGTCCACGACACTGGCATCTCTCTGCGCATCCTGCCGCCGTTCAATCTGTTCCATAAGCCGCTGTTCATTCCCTACCAGGAGATCGAAGGTTGGAAGACGACCTGGTATCTCGATGCGCGCTCGACGGAGCTGGCCTTCCGCCGGGCGCCTGAGGTGAAAATGGTTGTGCCGGCCGATCTGGCCCAGTGGATCGCGGGCTTTTCTGGCCGCAAGCTCACACTTCACGATGGTCCCCCTCCGCACGGCAAGGCGGGACGTGGCTGGTACGCCTTTGCACTGGTGACCGCAGCGATCTCGCTGATGATGCTGGCTGGCGTGATCTGGTTCCTGCTCTCCGACATGAACACCTCTGGAACTCTCCCATGATTCGCATGAAGTCACTTGGCGCCGTGGCGCTGTTACCGGCGCTGGTCGCTTGCCAGCCGGCAGCGGACCTGAGCGACCCGCTTCGTGCGGAGTTTATTGCCGGCTGCGACGGTCTCAAGGAGTACCGCTCGATGAAGCCCACAAAGCGCCTCGCCTATTGCGCGTGCATCTACGACCAGTCCATGGCCGGACTGTCGGAGGAGGAAAAGCAGTACGCGCGGTTCTATTTGCTGGAGATGACGGGCGGCAACAGTGGGCCGACAGATTTTCTCAGGAACGGCAACGTCAATATGCGGGCGATGGTGGTAGCTTCGAACGCGATTGGCAACGCCCGCCCCAAGTGCGGCTGATCGCAGTGCGCCGCCCCCGCTGTGACCGGTTTGCAGAATGTGAGTTACCATTCGCAAGGTTTGCGTGGCTAACACCGCCGAACCGTGCAGCCGTCCTGCCGCCTTTCTGACGAGCTTACCGCATTGTCAGGGCAGTGATTTCGTGACGGCTTGCAAAAGAACCGCGCATCCTCGGTTCGAGCCCTTTCCGCCGCTGCTCCAGCAACACGCCGTCATATGCAAGAGCTTCACGAGAACCCTAGCGCTTCGAGAGGCCTTTGTGGTGCGGGAGCCTGATCTGCTCTGCGCTTCAAGGGCATGCAGATGTGGGCACAGGAAAACAATGGCCCCCGAAGGCGCACCCATGTAAACACTGAGGCCGACGGCGCAAAAAGCTCCACCGAGGCGGAGCTTCAAGTATCGGATTTTATTTCGATAAAATTGGTTGCGGGGGCAGGATTTGAACCTACGACCTTCAGGTTATGAGGCAGTATAAGGCCGGATTTCCTCGATCTTCATAAATCCGCGCTGGACGACCAACTGGCTGAA
>CAZZPH010000231.1:0-4959 GCA_964655725.1 uncultured Hyphomicrobium sp. | reverse complement strand
GCCGACACGGTTGCCGCAAGGAGCAGACAATGCGCAGCATGACAACAGTGGTCGCCGGCATCGTTCTGGGGTTCGTCGCTGCCACCGCGGCGTTCCCCACCGTTGATCATGTGCAGCCGACGTGCCTCGACTGTCCCGTGACCTACGTGGGCGCCGAGGAGATCGGGGCGTTCCTCGACCACGGCGGACTGGATCAGCAGGTCCGCTCGGTGGACATCGGCAAGGCCAACGTCCAGATTGCGCTGGTACACCGCGGGCCGCTCTCAGAGCCCGGCAACGTCGCGGAGCATTCCCTGGTGAGCGAGGTGTACTACGTCATCAGCGGCGCCGCCAGCCACAGGTCCGGCACGCGCTTTGTGAACAAGACGCCACGGCCGTCGGAGAACTACAACGTGCGCTTGCTGAACGGCCCCGGGCACAACGCCACCGATCTCGAGGACGCCGACGTACAGGAGTTCAAGCCGGGCGACGTGGTGATCATCCCAGCCGGGACCGGCCATCAGTTCACGAAGATCGACGACCACATCACGTACCTGATGGTGCGCGTCGATCCCGACAAGGTGGTCCCGCTCATGACCGAGACCGACGCGCGCGCGTACCTCGCCGGCAAGGGCCCGTGGGCGCGCAGATAGCGTCACGAAGTCTTGGTAGGTCGCTGGCGAGCCAACGCTTCCGCACCTTTAATTAGTTCTGTAGCATTTCCTTTGCACGCACCAATAGCAGCCAGGAGAGGATCCCCGCACTCCGCTGATGAGTCCGCTGAGGGTGGACCACTCAACGCTCGGTCTCCCAGACGAATACCGGTGCAGGCACTGTCAGTCGACATTCAACTGTGAGTCTCGAAAGGTTCCGGTGAAGGAGACTAAAACTTGCCTTGCTTCAAAATCATTGACGAGCCATATAACCGGCGGTTGTCGGAGTTGAACTCGTACTTCACATCGCAGAGAAGGTCATGAAGATCAACAAGCTTGTAAGACCTTGGGAAATACTCTGAGTCTCTCGACCCGGAAATAGATTTCGCCTCCATGCCGAACGCTAAAAGCAAGTGACGTGCATCGACAGACACTTTGAAAGATTCCGATGGCGACAAATAGAACGACCGCATCGTAGTCTCTGCGGAACCCTCCGCGAATATCTTGCATTCCAAGTAGGTCGCGCGGTTCGCGCCGTCCCGCACAAGAATGTCTGGATATCCGGTAGATTTCCCCAGCCCCGCGCTCGATGTTGGCCTTGCAGCCACGAGTCCGGCGTGAGGCAGGGCTCGCATCACATACGCCTCGACGTCGTTTCCAACTTCGTTTGGACGGGGTCTTCTAATTGGCTTGGCAATTAACTCCGCTGCACATGATTTAATTGCCTGCTCTAGTCTGTCCACCAAATCGACGTCGGCGGCATCAGCCCTATTGATCTGAATCACCTGCCGTTCAGCAAGCGCCTTCACGATCACTGAGAAGGGTATTCCTTTGATTGGCTTCAGCATTTGGGCCAGAGCCTGCTCGAGGACCTTGACCCTTTCCTTCTCGTCCACTGATACCTCCGATCGGAGCGTTACGAGGGAAACCGGAAGTATCAGTTGCCCCAGTGCTTACTGTCGCCGAAGAATCACGATTCGGTTCGTGTTAGTGCCCTTCGCATTGTTCTTGACGCCCCAACAGTTCGCGGTCTTAGTGAACTCCTGCTGGTTCACCATCACGAACAGCCGATCAAACGGGAGTCCCTCCGCAGCGCGCCAGACTAGGCGTTCGAGAAGCACTTTGCCGTTTCGAACTTCGCCTACCTCGAACGCTACGTGCCCACCTGGTTTTGCAATCCGCGCAAGCTCTATCAGCGTCTCGCGCACCATGTTCTCCCAACCCATCTCGGTTCGGTGGTGGGCAATCGTCACACTCGATACATCAATACCTGCAAACCAACTCCGCAGCCACTTGTCTTCTGCGTATTGAACAATGTCGAGGAACGGCGGAGATGTCACGACCAACTGAACAGAACCAGTAGAGATCGCCGCCGTCGATTGCGCCGATCCTGTCGTCAGGAGCGCCGGAGGGTGGGACGCCATCGGCCCGTCGCTCAACAGCGATGCCGTCTTCTTCAAGATCACCTTCTTCACGTCGCGGTCTGGCGGCGTCTGTCCTCTCCGTTCGTTGATCTTTCTCTGGGACTGAGCCGACACGGCCTGATTCGGCGGCAGTGTATACACCGAGAAGAAGCCGGGCGAATGGCCAGACAATCGGTTGATCGCCACCATCCTAATCCAATCGTCAACTGGGTCAGGAGTGCGGTCCAAGGGCGCCCGCTCGATAAGCCATCCTCGCAAAGCACAAATGTGGCGCAATGTCTGTGGGCTGTAGAATGCGAGGAGGTCGGGCTCATTGATCTCGCCGGCCTCCCAATTGATCTCGTCCAGCCTATTGGCAACGTCCGCGATCGTCGGCGGATCCAACCGAGGCCTAGTGAACAAGACGCTCAACGGATTGATGTCATTGCCGATGGGTTGGCGACCAAGAAGTGCCGCCTGAACGGGAGTTGTCCCTCGGCCCATAAACGGGTCGTAAACAGCCTCGCCGATCTTGGTGAGGCGCCTGACAAAAAACTCGGGAAGTTGCGGTTTGAAACAGGCGCGGTAACTCACTTCGTGAATCGAGTGCGCCTGTCGCTGGCCCGAAGTCCAGAATTCGTTAATCAGGTAAGGGATCTCGCCTTCGACAATCCTTGCCGAGGGCTGGCCGAACTCGCAGAACTCTTGCACCTGATCGACAAAGGGCACCGTCGACGCCGGATCGTCACGTTCGAGAGGATCTGAATCCTGTTCGAACAGTGGGAGCTTTGTGGCAGCCGCGCGGGTCATAGTTGAATTCTAACCGACTTCCACTGGCGTGACCTTTGCGTCGTCACGGCAAGCGTTCAGCGCGCCAGCTGGCTTGACGGAGTGATATTCACGCCGGCTATCCCATCCCTTGCGCTAGGAGTCGCTCGCCTTTGTGCCTGGCGGGAGCCCCCGACTACGTCGGGGCAACAGTCGCCATGCGCGGCACCGCTCGCACCGTATCGGCGGTGCCCAGCCCCTTGAAGCGAACCGACGTTGCTCGCTGGCGCCCCAAACGAACAGGCTACGGCACATTTTGCAGGTAATCGAGGCATCTGCTGTCGTGGCGGCCGGCGTCGGCGCCGTCTGCTCCTCGCGCATCAACAGCCTCGCGAGGACTGTCGAGATCGTCTTCTGAAGGATCATGACCAGCCGCCGCCCCCGAAGTCGTCCTCGGCCATCTTGCCGAGCTCGGCATGGACGGCCGACTTGACGCTTTGGTAGATGAAAGCCAGATTGTCAGCGTCAATGACTGCGGGCGCCATCGGGGAGGCGCGCAGCTTCATCATGTCGCCGGCTTCGCGTTGATCTGAGGTGATGAGCGCGAAGGCGGCCGGTGCCCTTTCGATGGCGTTCACGACGGTCCAGTCGCCCTGCGCGATGGCGTTGACATACATCACGTTGACTTCAAGCGCATGCACGCGGCTCAAAAGCAGATGCGTCAGTGTAATCAGAACGATCGCATCCACGTCGAACGATAGATTGTGCGACCCTCCCAGGTAAAGGGCTCCCACATCTGTTCGTTACGGGGTCCGAGAGTCACCTTTTCGTTAAGGCGATCATAGACTTCTGCCGTGATGTTGGTGGCATGGCCTTGGTCGGGGGATAGTGCGCAAAGTTTTGCGGCGTGATTGGCTGCACGACCAACCCAAACGAGGTCATTCGCGCCCCGCACACCCGTCTTGGCAACGATTAGTGGTGAAGTGTCGACACCCACGACGTGGCGGAGAGTGTATTTCCCCGCGCCGTATTGGTTCTCAATCGCAGGATTGATAATCTCAACCCTCGCATAATTGAGATTGAGGGCCGCCTCAACCGCAGAAGTGTTCTTGGCCGTGCCGAGGAACACCGCCATGATCCTGTCACCGTCGTAGGCCGTAATCTGCCCGCCCGCGCTGCCAATAATCTTCGCGGCGCAATGCAGAAAGCTCTTGTAGATTTCGGCGGCAAAATTCGCCGAGTAGCCGTCGACCAAGGCCGTTGATTCGTCGAGATCCGCATAGAGGACTGTCGCGTCCAGTTTCACTGAGTCGTTGTAAAGCGTGACCGACGTGTCGCTCGGAACGACGATGCCGTCCCGACTGGTCCACACCGAGCGAAATATTTCGGCCACGCGCGTCGTCAGATCGTCTTTGAAAGCCAATTTGGCCTCGGGACTACAGGTTGCGGGTGCTGATCAGCGCGACCAACCAAAAGGGCATTGCCACGAATAGAGCAATCATGGCCAGCCGCAGATTGTCGTATTTCTTTCTGGCGATGTCGGCGTTGATATACGCCTGACGCGCAAGATCGAAAACGATATCAGTCTTTGGCGCTCCGGTCAGTCGCTCGATGAAGTCGGCCTCGCTCATCTTCGATGCGGTTCCAAAATAGAAGACCGAATTGGTTGGTCCTGCCAGCCTCGGAAAGGCCACCAACACGAGACACAACATTCCGAGCATCAGCGCACCGGCAGCGATGGTCCAAGCGACCAGAATCTCGGAACTCAGCGTGTCCAAGTGAGGCAGCCTGACGCCGAGGACGCCGAGCATCGCGGCCTTTACTGCGAAAACGGGGGGAATCTTACTGTCGGCGGCACGAACCCAGCCTAGGTTTCGTTCGAGCGTAGCGGTGGCAACCGCGAGCGGGTCCATCGGCGGCGCTGACGCTGGTGACGCCTTGGTGATTGCTTCGGGTGTATCGGCCACGCTGAAGATCCTAACCACATCAGGGCGAGCAAGTGCCATCGGCTGGTCGTCCAGGCGTAGAGGCAGGGACAAAAAAGGGACACTTCGAACCACGCGCCGCCCTGGGCAGCACGCGGATTGACGATTCGTTGAGGGAATTTGGAGGCGCCGCCCGGATTTGAACCGGGGATGGAGGTTTTGCAGACCTCT
>CAZZPH010000230.1:666-4970 GCA_964655725.1 uncultured Hyphomicrobium sp. | reverse complement strand
CTCGATCATGGTCGCGGCGTCGATTAAGGAGGGTTCGAGCCCGATTTCCCAAACCTCGGCCGCATCGCTCAGCCGGTAGAGATCGAAATGCCCGAGCCGATAGCGCGGCAAATCATAGCTTTGGACCAGGACAAATGTCGGGCTCGGCACCTCCAGCGCGGGATCGCCAGCGCCTGCGCGGATAAGGGCGCGTGCAAACGTCGTCTTGCCGGCGCCGAGATCGCCCTCCAGCAGGATCACGTCGCCAGCCCTCAAATCGAGCGCGAGAAACGCACCAAGCCGTTCGACCTGCGCGCGGCTCATTTCAATGAAGCTAATCTGATCGATCATCAACGGGGTATCCGGGGGCACGATGTTGCTCGCAGGCTTTTGAAAAGCTCAGCTATCACGGTTGCTATGACTCCCAAAATGTCGAACTCAGGCGGACTGCCAGAAAATTTATATTCCTAGTGTCGTGATCACGACACTCGAGCCCAAAGGCAATGTTATCCGACCGGGCGATGACAAATTCCGACCAGCGATGATAAATCTTGATCGCATTTGGTCAGATGATGCAATAGACTTTTAGCTGTCGAAAATGGCGCGCGGAACGCAAATCGGGCTGATGTTGCCCCCCCTTGGTATGCGCTTGCGCGGAGATTTCAAACCTTACCTACCGGATGGCCACACGATGATACCACCTGCGATACCGTCCACAAATTTCTCCCCGGCGTTCAACATCACCCGGGCCAGCCATGTGGTGCTGACGGTGCCCGACCTTGCCGCCTGCCGCGACTTCTATTGCGAGGTCATCGGACTACTCGTGAGCGACGAAGATGCCGATACCGTTTATCTCCGCGGTTTGGAGGAAATCGGCCATCACAGCCTGGTGTTGAAACGCTCCGAGGGACTGTGCGTGCCGGTGCGAAAGTAGGCCAGTGGAGCGGCGGCGTTGCGCTGCTTGCGTGGCGGAGTAAAACCCAGCCACTGGCTAGGCTGATCCCTTTCCGATTCGGAGGGATTGGCGGGGATGTATGCCGTGGAAAAATACGCGGCGGTTCGGCAATTTGTATTCGTTGAAGGCAAGAGCCGCAGAGAGGCTGCCCGGTTTTTCGGGCTGAGCCGTGATACGGTCGCGCGGATGTGCCGGTATTCGGCGCCGCCGGGGTATGTGCGGACCAAGCCACCGGAGAAGCCGAAGCTTGGGCCGCTGCTGCCCGTTATCGATGCGATCCTTGAGGCGGACAAATCTGCGCCGCCCAAGCAGCGGCACACGGCGCTGAGGATCTTCGAGCGGCTGAAGGCGGAGCACGGCTATGCCGGCGGCTACACGGGCGTGAAGGATTACGTTCGGCTTGCCAAAGGGCGGTTACGCGAGACGTTTGTGCCGCTGGTGCATCCGCCGGGGCATGCACAGGTGGACTTCGGCGAGGCGATCGGCGTGATCGGCGGCGTGCGGCAGAAGCTGCATGTGTTCTTCATGGATCTGCCGCACTCGGATGCGCCGTTTATCAAGGCGTATCCGGCGGAGACGACGGAAGCCTTCCTCGACGGCCACGTCTCGGCGTTTGCCTTCTTCGGCGGCGTGCCGCTGTCGATCCTCTACGACAACACCAAGCTGGCGGTGGCGCGCATTCTCGGCGACGGCACGCGCGCGCGGACGCAAGCGTTCACAGGGCTCGTCAGCCATTATCTGTTCCGCGACCGCTTCGGCCGTCCGGGCAAGGGCAACGACAAAGGCAAGGTCGAAGGGCTGGTGAAGAATGGCCGCCGCCGGTTCCTGACGCCGGTGCCGCAGGCATCGAGTTTTGACGAACTCAACGCCAGGCTGGAAGCGCATTGCCGCGAGGAATGGGAGCGTCGCGCCGGCCGGCACAGCGAGACGATCGGCGAACGTCTGATGGCCGACCTGGCGGTGTTCCGCGCGCTTCCGGAGGGTCGCTTCGAGGCGTGTGAGAAGCGCGCCGCGCGCGTGTCGTCGACGCTGCAGGTGCGCTACCGGATGAACGATTACTCGGTGCCGATGGCGTACGGGTATCGAGACATCATCGTCAAAGGCTTCGTCGACGAGGTCGTCATCCTGTGTGGAGCTGACGAGATTGCGCGGCACAAGCGATCCTACGGGCGGGCGGAGTTCATCTGCGATCCCCGGCATTATCTGGCGCTGATCGAGCAGAAGCCGGGCGCACTCGATCAGGCGGCGGCGTTGCAGGGTTGGCCTCTGTCGCCGGCCTTTGCCGATCTCAGGCGCATGCTGGAGACGCGGATGGGCAATCGCGGCAAGCGCGAGTTCATCCAGGTGCTGCGGCTGTTGGAAACGTTCTCTGAGACCATCGTTGCGGCCGCCGTTGGTGACGCGATCCGGTTGGGCGCGCCCGGCTTCGATGCCGTCAAACAGTTGGTGATCGCGCGCATCGAGCATCGTCCGCCCCGCCTCGACACGAGCGCTTACCCCTATCTGCCCAAGCCCACCGTCGCCACCACGCGCGCTGCCGACTATCGCGCGCTCTTATCGGAGACTGCTGCATGACAACCGCCGCCACCGACAAAAGCGCCCTGGAGAAAGGGCAGGCCAAGCCGCAGGTGCTGCTCGGCCATCACTTGAAGGCTCTGCGCCTGCCGACATTCCTGTCGCAGTACGAGAAGGTCGCCGGCGAATGTGCGCGCGATGGCGTCGATCATCCGCGCTATCTGCTGCGTCTGGCCGAACTTGAGCTGATCGAACGCGAGCGGCGGATGATTGATCGGCAGATCCGGGCGGCGAAGTTCCCCGCCATCAAGACCCTCGACAGCTTCGACTTCATGGCGATCCCGGCGCTCAACAAGATGCTGGTGCTGGAGTTGGCGCGCTGCGAATACATCGAGCGGCGTGAGAACGTGATCGCGCTTGGGCCGAGTGGCACCGGCAAGAGCCACCTCGCGCTGGCGCTCGGGCTTGCTGCCTGCCAGCGTGGCTTCTCGACGGGCTTTGTGACCGCCGCCGGCCTCGTGCACCAGCTGATGGAGGCACGTGATGAGAAGCGGCTTCTGAAGCTACAAGCGCATCTGGCCAGCCTGAAGCTGCTGATCATCGACGAACTCGGCTACGTGCCGCTGTCGCTGACGGGATCGGAGTTGCTGTTCGAGGTGTTCTCGCAGCGCTACGAGCGTGGTTCCACCATCGTCACGTCGAACTTGCCGTTTGAGGATTGGACCAGCGTGTTCAGTTCGGAACGGCTGACCGGCGCGTTGTTGGATCGCCTCACGCATCACGTGCACATTCTCGAAATGAACGGCGACAGCTATCGCCTCAAGCAATCGAAGGGCCGGCGAGGGAAAGTGCCACGCGGCGGCGACAGCGCCGATACCGCTCAGGCAGCAGCGGCTCCCGCCGTCGATCCCGAGACCGGCGAGATCACCGGCCCCAACTGAAGCGCCGCAAAAGAAAAACGCGAAAGCACGAAGGGGCCCCTCGAGGGGCCCCTTCGTGCTTCCACATCCTGCGCCGCCAGTGGCCTATTTTTACTCCGGCGTACTGGCCTGGAATTACACCGCCGTTGACACAGCGATCAGCTACTTCAAGAGCTTCAACGCACCAGGGGCATCGGTCAAGACGATCCGGTCGATGCTGTGTCGTCAGTTTCTATCCATGCCAACTGGTCGAGGGCGGTCTTCAGCCGGGGAGCTGCAAAGTCGATGAATGCGCGAACCTTGGGGGCGACGAGTTGCGCGTGCGGGTAGACCAGATGAACCGGTTGCGGCGGTGGCGTGAAAGCAGGGAGCACGGGCACCAGCTTGTCGTCGCGGATTTGCTCGCTCACCATGTAGGATAAAGCAATCGTAATGCCGTGCCCCAGTTCGGCGGCCTTTACGGCGGCAACCGCATCGTTGATTTCAAACGCCGGATGCAGGGTCACGCTGCCTGTTTTTTGTCCGTTCAGGAAGCGCCACTCACGGTTCGCCATAAGGCCCGTGAAGGAGATCATCGAATGAAGGCGCAGGTCTGCCGGTAACGCGGGGACACCACACTCGGCAAGATAGTCGGGGCTTGCAACAAGCATCCGATGAACCTCGCCAATCCGCTTGGCGATCAGGTTCGAGTCCGGCAGGTGCCCAATTCTCACGGCAAGATCGACCCCTTCCTCGACAAGGTTCACGACCCGGTCCAGCAGGAGGACGGATGCCGTTACGCGCGGATGCCTTCCGAGAAAGCTGCAAACGACCGGTGAGAGCGCGGATCGACCGAAAGTCACCGAAGCCGTAATTGTGAGGTGACCTTGTGGTGTGGCGGTTTCGCCCACCGCCTCTTTCTCGGCCGTATCGAGGTCAGCGAGGACACGGCGCGC
>CAZZPH010000230.1:0-656 GCA_964655725.1 uncultured Hyphomicrobium sp. | reverse complement strand
TGGTGCGATTGAAAACCCGCGCGCCAAGCCGATCCTCAAGCGCCGATATGGCCCGCGTCACCGCCGGGGGAGACAGACGCAGGCGCGCGCCTGCTCTGGCAAAACTGCCGGCATCCGCCACCGCAATAAACACCTCAATCTCGTGCAGACGATCCATTCTTTATTCCTTCTTGCGGAATAAAGAGTTCCATACATCGCATATTTTTTCAATCGCTGTGATGGATCAAATTGAACGGAAGCGGTGCTGAGGAGCATCGCTCCATCAATTGCAGAAGGACGAAATCTCATGGCTCGAGTTGCTGTTATCGACCCTCAAACCGCCACTGGCGAAGCAAAGGAACTTCTGGACGCTGTTCAATCCAGTCTCGGCATGGTTCCGAATTTCATTCGTGTGCTGGCAAATTCTCCAGCGGCGCTGAATGCTTTCTTGGGCATCCATGGTATCGCCGGGGCGGGCTTGCTTGATCCACTGACGCGCGAGCGTATCGCGTTGGCTGTCGCCGAACAGAATGCCTGCCAGTATTGTGTTTCCGCGCATACGGCAATCGGCCGCAAGGTCGGCCTTGACAGCGATGAGATGCTGGCGAACCGCACTGGCCGCTCGTCCGATAGCAAGGCGGAAGCTGCCTTGACCTTCGCACGGGCGCTCGTCGAGC
>CAZZPH010000229.1:0-4978 GCA_964655725.1 uncultured Hyphomicrobium sp. | reverse complement strand
GAACGATTATTTGCAGCGAGGACGAGATCGTGGAACAGCAGGTCGTCAGTGGCATTGCCTACGCCCGGGACGAGGCGAAGATCACGCTGCTCAAGGTGGATGATAAGCCCGGCGTTGCGGCGCGAATCTTCGGTCCGCTTGCGGATGCCTCCATCAATGTGGATATGATCGTTCAGAACGTAGCCGCAGACGGTAAAGCGACGGACATGACGTTCACCGTTCAGTCGGCCGAATTGAACCGTGCACTCGCGGTGCTTGAGGCCGCTAAGGCCGATATCGGTCACTTCGATATCGTCAGTTCATCGGGCATTGCGAAAATCTCAGTCATCGGCATCGGCATGAGGAGCCACGCCGGGGTTGCCGCGCGCATGTTTGCGGCGCTCGCGGATAAGGGCATCAATATCCTTGCCATCTCGACCTCCGAGATCAAGATCAGCGTTCTGATCGACGCGGCGTACGCGGAGCTGGCGGTGCGCACACTTCATACCCTCTTTGGTCTGGATACGGACTGAGGCGGTCGACACCTTCCGCGCGCTCGCCATGTTGCGCGATGCGCTTTTAGTTGAAGATTCCGCTTGAGCGGCCCGTTGAAACGGTCGGCACGATCATGGTCACCAAACGCGGCGACGAGCCCCGAGTGATGTCGTCCGAACCGGCGCTGCGCATCATTATGCGGCGCCTGCGCGATATCATGTCGGGTGCCGGGGACGGCCAGTCGCGCCTCGACCAGATCGTGCGCCAGATCGCTGGCGTCATGGTGACCGACGTCTGCTCGCTTTATTTGAAGCGGCAGGATGGATCTCTGGAGCTGTTTGCAACCGAAGGCCTCAATCGGTCCGCCGTCCATGCCACGCGGCTTAATCGTGGCGAAGGACTGGTCGGACGGTGCGCGGAACTCAATATCACCATCAACGAGCCCGATGCTCCGACCCATCCCTCGTTCTCTTACCGTCCTGAGACCGGAGAGGAAGTTTATCACTCCCTTCTGGCGGTTCCCATTCAGCGCTCGGGACAGGTTCTGGGCGTTCTCGTTGTTCAGAACCGCGCGACGAAGGTCTTTTCGGAAGATGACGTCGAGGTTCTCGAGGCGACAGCGATGGTTGTCGCAGAACAGCTCGTGTCGGGCGCGGTTGCGGGCACGGCAGCAGCGCTGGAGATTTCCAGATCACTCTCCACGCTCATCAAGGGCGAGCCGATTTCGGAGGGTTTAGCCCTCGGCCATGCTGTTCTTCACGAGCCGCGCATCGTCGTCACGAAGCTGATGGCAGATGACCCGGCCCACGAATTGCGGCGTCTGGACGCCGGGCTTGCCGAGCTTCGCACGTCGCTCGACGAACTTCTTTCTCATGAACATTTGGCGGGTATCGGTGAGCACCGCGATGTTCTGGAAGCCTATCGCATGTTCGCGCACGATAAAGGCTGGCAGAGAAAGCTCGTCGAGGCAGTGCAAGGCGGACTGACGGCCGATGCGGCTGTGGAGAGAATTCAGAACACGACGCGCGCGCGAATGCTCCATCAAGCCGATCCGTTCTGGCGCGAGCGCCAGCGCGATCTGGATGATCTGTCCGACAGGCTTCTTCGCATTCTTGCTGGAAGGTCGAGCGGACCCATTGATCCTGGCGAAATGCCGCCCGACACCATCCTGGTGTCGCGCACGATGGGGCCAGCGGAGTTGCTGGACTACGATCGCACCCGCTTGCGCGGTCTCATTGTTGAGGACGGGAGCGCACAGAGCCATGTCGCTATCGTTGCCAAGGCTTTGGGCATACCCGCAGTGGCGCGCGCGCACGGGCTTGTAGAGAGGGTCAGTGCGGGTGACTCGATCGTCGTGGATGGGATCACGGGCGAGGTTTACATCAGGCCGCAGCCCGAGGTCGTCACAGCCTATGCTGACAAGGCACGGTTTCGTGCCCGCAGGCAGAAGCAGTATGAGGCGCTGCGCGATGTGCCGTCCAAGACCCGCGATGGTGTTCCGATTTCTCTGCAGATCAATGCGGGTCTTCTGGTCGACATGCCGCATCTGGAGGAATCGGGGGCGGATGGCATCGGTCTGTTCCGAACCGAGCTGCAATTCATGCTGGCGCGGACGTTCCCGCGGCATGAGCGCCAGCTTGCGACCTATCGCGCTGTGCTCGATCAGGCGCAAGGAAAGCCGGTCGTCTTTCGCGCGCTCGACATTGGCGGAGACAAGGTGCTTCCCTATCTGCGCCAGGTGAAAGAAGAGAATCCGGCGATCGGCTGGCGGGCAATTCGTATGTCTCTCGACAGGCCAGCCCTGTTCCGCACCCAAGTGCGTGCATTTCTGCATGCGGCAGCCGGGCGTGAGTTGCGTCTCATGATCCCGATGGTGTCGGAGGCTGGCGAAATCGACGTTGTTCGGGCGCAGGTCGCCAAAGAGCAGGAGATCATGGAGCGCAAAGGCATCCCTGCGCCATCCCGCCTGCTGTTGGGCGCGATGATCGAGGTGCCCAGCGTCTTGTTCGATCTCGACACATTGCTGTCAAAAGTCGATTTCGTTTCTGTTGGCTCCAACGACCTGCTGCAGTTCCTGTTTGCAGCTGATCGCACGAATGCGCGCGTGGGCAGCCGTTACGATTCACTCTCGATTGCGCCCGTGCGTGTTTTGTCGCAACTCGTCGATGCTTGCGACCGCAAGGGAACGCCGCTGACGCTGTGCGGGGAAATGGCCGGGCGACCCATCGAGGCGATGGCGCTCATCGGTCTGGGGTTCCGCTCGATCTCGATGGCACCGGCATCCGTCGGACCTGTCAAGACGATGCTGCTGGGTGTTGAGTGCAAGCGATTGAGGCGCGTCATCGAAGACTTCCTGATGCATGGCGAAGGTTCGCTGCGCCCAATTCTGCAGCAGTTCGCTGAAACACATGGCATTGAAGTCTGAGCCGGAACGTGCATCGCGTGTGCTGTTCGAGTTATCACAAATTCGTCCTTTGACAATCGCGCGCTTTTGACGAATCTTGCCGCGCACTGGCCCTCGGATGCTGATCCGGGGTCTGTCGGGTGGGTAACAGTACATGCGTCATCAGACAGTCGCCGCGCCGGGGAGGCCCGGGCAGATCGAGCCACATTACTTGCTGGGCGCGCGTGCGCACGGTGCGCACACGCAAAGCATGCACGCTCCCGGCACGGCCCGCCGCAGCGGCGTCACAGATGTAGCCGCGCTGCAGCCGATCCCTGTGCAGGGAAAGCTTCCCGGACACCACACTCAAACTCCGCAGCAAGCCCTGTCGGAGGACTATCGCGATCCAGAAATCGGACAGCTGTTTGAGGATCTGCGTGCGGTCCTGCGTCTGACGCCGATGGACGCAGCGCAGCGCCTGCGCGTCCCGGTCCATGTCATTGCGGCCTTGGAGGCAGGAGCAATCGATCGCTTGCCTGCCTGGCCGCAAACGGAGCGGATCATTGTCGCTTATACGGGACTTGCCGGCATTCCTTCGCAAGGTGTTCTGGAGCGCGTCTCGACAATGCTCGTTGCGCGCCAGCGAGCCCGGCGAATCTCGGAGGATTTTCGCGCTCTGCAGGAGAACGATGAGGACACCGATCGCGGCCTTGCATACTGGCTCGACAAAGGGCGGAGCATCGTGAGTGCAGCACCTGCAGCGCTCACCCGCTGGCGAGACCGGCCCGGCGGGGGCGCTGTGGTCCGCCAACACCAGGCGGTGAAATGGGCGGTCGCTGGGCTGGCGGTCATACTGATCCTGGTTTTTGCGGCGCCGGCTGCGGTGCTCCATGCCTCTGCGCTGCGCCTGCCTGAGCCGATTTCCGGACTGGTCAGGTCGTTTTCAGACCAGCTGCTGATGGCTTCGGCGCCTGTTCGCGAAGGGCACCGGTGGATCGAGGTCAGTGATCCCCGGTCGCGCCGGGCTGATCGATTGCCTTCTCCACGTTCCTAGACATATATGCGTTACAAATTCCCGCGGTGGCGAACGGAGACGGTCGCCGCGTTGGTGTGCTCAAGTCTCATATCCAAACTCGTCAGACTGAATGTCATCCATACCCCAAGAAAAACTCGAGAAGCTCGTCCAGCGCTGGGACGAGATCCAGGCTGAATTGAGCCAGGGCGCCGACCCTGCAAGCTACGCGCGTCTGACCAAGGAGTTTGCCGAGATCGGCCCCGTCGTCGCGGCTATCCGCGGGATGGAGACGCTGCGCCGCGAAGTCGCCGAGCTTGAGGAGATGGCACGCGATACCGCGGCCGACCGGGAGATGGCCGCGTTGGCAGCCGCAGAATTGGAATCAAAGCGACCTCTGATCAGCGAACGCGAGCAGGAGCTGCGGGTCCTGCTGTTACCGAAGGATGCCGCCGACGACCGGAGTTGCATTGTTGAAATTCGTGCCGGAACAGGGGGCGACGAGGCGGCGCTGTTTGCAGCAGATTTGTTCCGGATGTACCAGCGCTATGCCGACCTTCGCGGCTGGACATGCGATATCATTTCCATCTCTGAGAACGATCTTGGCGGATACAAGGAAATCATTGCTTCGATCTCCGGACGGGGCGCGTTTGCGAAGCTGAAATTCGAAAGCGGCGTGCACCGTGTGCAGCGTGTGCCCGCAACCGAAAGCCAGGGGCGCATCCATACGTCGGCGGCAACAGTCGCCGTGCTGCCCGAGGCCGAGGACGTCGATATCGATATCCGTGCGGAGGACATCCGCATCGATACGATGCGCGCGAGCGGAGCAGGTGGGCAGCATGTCAACAAGACGGATTCGGCTGTCCGGATAACGCATCTGCCGACCGGCCTTGTTGTCGTTTCGGCGCAGAAGTCCCAGCATCAGAACCGGCGGCTTGCGATGCAAGTCCTGCGTTCGCGGCTGTACGAGCTTGAGCGCGACAAAGTCGACAGTGCGCGCAGCGAGGCGCGCAGGTCTCAGGTCGGCTCCGGTGACAGATCACAGCGCATCCGCACCTACAATTTCCCGCAAGGGCGCGTGACGGATCACCGGATCAATCTGACGCTGC
>CAZZPH010000228.1:0-4983 GCA_964655725.1 uncultured Hyphomicrobium sp. | reverse complement strand
GAATATTCTCCTCCGTGATATCGGGCTCACGGCCCTTGAACAGGTCCGCCAACGCTTCCGTGAAGCCTTCAACGGCGGACGCAATATCGATGACGTCGTAACGAATGCCCAAGGCTGCCGCGCACGATGACGCGTCGGCGAGGCTCTCCTCGGACGTGTAGTGGTAAGGCAGCATCACGGCATGGACGCGCTCTGCGCCCAGCGCATCGACCGCGATCGCGGCCACAAGCGCTGAATCGATGCCACCAGACAGCCCCAGCACGATGCCCGGGAAACCGTTCTTGTCCACATAGTCGCGCAGGCCCTGAACACAAGCCGCATAGGCGGCGGCCTCGCCTATGGGAATGCGTGCTGGTTCCTCGCGTGCGCAGCTCCAGCCATCGCTCCCCCGCGACCATCGCGTGATCACCAGTCCTTCCTCCCAGGCCGGCATCTGTGCAGCCAGGGAGCAATCGGCATTGAGCACGAAGGATGCACCATCGAAGACGAGCTCGTCCTGTCCGCCCACCTGATTGAGATAGGCGAGCGGTAGACCGGTCTCTGTCACGCGCGCTACGGCCACATTCATCCGCACGTCCGGCTTCGTCCAATCAAACGGCGAGCCGTTGAGCGAGATCAGAAACTCCGCTCCGCATTCGGCCAGACACTCCGCAACCTGATCCTTCCAGAGGTCTTCACAAATGGGAACGCCGATCCGCACGCCTTTCACACTGACCGGCCCTGGCAGCGGGCCCGAGGAAAAAACCCGCTTCTCGTCGAACACACCATAGTTGGGCAGCTCCACCTTGGTGCGAACCGCCTTTAACTCACCGTCCTCGATCAGGATCGCTGCGTTGTAGATCGCGCCATCCTCTGGCCAGATCGAACCGATCAGCATTGCGGGGCCTTCGCGCAGGTCCTGCGCCAGGCGCTTCAACGCACGCACGGCCGACTGCTGGAACGCCGGCTTCAGAACCAGATCTTCCGGGGGGTATCCCGTGACGAATAGCTCGGGCAGGACGACAAGATCTGCTCCTTGCCGCCATGCCTCGGCGTGAACGTCGCGGGCACGCGCGATGTTGCCGTCGATGTCACCAACGACGGGGTTCAACTGAGCGAGTGCAATTCTGAGATGATCGGCAAGGCGGGTCGTCATGGGACGAGATTATGCGGCGGCACGGCGCTGGTCCAGCACCGCCTTCAAGGGCCCCGCGCGACACGCTGGCCCGTCCGCCCCATTCGACTGTGATCCGATGCCCCGATGGGCGGCACTTTCGCCCAACAGGCGAACGGACCGTCAGCGGGCGACCGTCACACTGCAACCGGCCTTGTTGGCGACCTCGGCCGCTACCGAGCCTAGGACGAGGCGCGTAATTCCATGTTTGTCACCGGTGCCCGTGACGATGTGATCACAGCCGTTGCCCTCGGCGTATTGCACGATTGCCGTGGCCGGGTCCCGTGCTTCGATGATGACAAATTCCGGCGCGGCAAATCCTGCACGCTTGGCGATGTCGACGGACGTGGTTCGCATTGTCTCCACGTCTTGATCCGTGAAGGCATGGGCGTGAGGCGCGCGCCCGCCCTGCACCACGTTGACGACACACAAGATGAGTTCGGCACCGAGTTTTTGGGCCATGCTCGCGGCCTGATGAACTGCGCGCTCGGAGTGACCCGTCCCATCGGTCGCGCAGAGAATTTTCTTTGTCATGACCGGTCCTCGCACTGCTGAAGCGGTGGACGCCGCCGCTGTTCTAGCCGCAACGGCGATTTCTGATTGTCATCAGGAACCGCTCACGTACATTGATCGCAATCAAAGGCCGCAGCTGCAGAAAGTGACAAATGAGCACATCATCCCGCAACGAGACGGACGGCCCATCGCTGCATCGCACGATCGGTCCCGTCCAGCTCACGCTTTATGCGCTCGGCAGCATGTTGGGATCGGGCATCTACGGGCTCATCGGTCAGGCTGCCGGTCTTGTGGGAAATGCCGTCTGGCTCTCATTTCTGGCGGCATTAGGTGCCGCACTCCTGACCGCGCTTTGCTATGCTTCATTGGGATCGCGCTATCCGCGCGCAGGTGGAGCCGCCTACGTCACCGATCGGGCATTTGCCCTGCCGATCCTGTCATTCACCGTGGGGCTGGCGCTCGTCTGCTCGGGCCTCACGTCAGTTGCCACGCAGTCGCGGGTTTTCTCGGCCAATCTTGCCAAAATCGCCGGACTGGAGAGCCTGCCGGTGGAATTGCTCGCGGTCGGCTTCCTGTTGATCATGACGGGTCTGGTCTTCCGCGGCATCCGCGAGTCGATGTGGGTGAATGTCGCCTGCACGATTATCGAAGCCGCGGGTCTCCTGATCGTCATCGCGGTCAGCATCTCGTATTGGGGCAGCGTCGATTATCTGGAGGTGCCAGCCGAGCACGTCGATGCAGGCACCGCGCTTCTGGTGCTGCAGGGCTCTATCCTGACGTTCTTCGCCTTCATCGGCTTTGAGGACACCTACAATGTCGCTGAGGAAGTGAAGAACCCTTCGCGCACCATTCCGATCGCCCTCATCACGGCGATGCTGCTAGCCACCGTCCTGTATATCGGCGTTGCGATCAGCACCGTGTCGGTCGTCCCGTATCAGGAACTGCGCGATGCGCCGGCCCCGCTGACGGCCGTCATGGAACGTGCAGCCCCTGGCTTTCCCGCCATCATCATGACCCTCATCACCATGTTCGCTGTGGGCAATACCGCGCTCGTCAATTACATCACCGCCTCGCGGCTGCTCTACGGCATGGCGCGCCAGGGGCTCCTGCCACACGGCGTTGGCCGCGTTCACGCGCGCCGCAGGACGCCGCACATCGCCATCGGCCTTCTTCTGATGGTTCTCGTTCCACTCGCGTTGGTCGGAACAATCGCGCAGCTTGCCGCCGCCACCGTGCTGCTCCTGCTGTTCGTTTTCACCGTGGTCAACGCATCACTCTTCGTCCTGAGGTCACGGCCGGGCGAGCCCAGGGGCGAATTGGAACTTCCCGCCGCCGTTCCGTTGCTCGCCGGGCTCTTTTGCGCCGGCTTGTTCGCCGTCCGGGTGATAACAGGCGAGATCATGGCGCCGCTCATCGCACTGGCCCTCGTTTCGGGCATCCTGGTCATTTATGCGATGCTGCGGCCGGCTCCGGTGAGCCCAGCCGAATAGGACCCTCGTGTAGCGGCTCTGACATTTGGTCCCCGCCTCGACTGGACACGTCACCAAATGTCACGCTCGACTGGGGTCAGACCCCTAAGGGGGGGTCTGACCCCGTCCTTAGACCCCAGTCGGATCCATGATGGGGATACGCTTCAACGCGAAGCAAACACGCTCTAAAGATCGATTGGCCAATCCTACTCGGCGGCCTGCACGGGTGCAGCAAGCCCGCGCGCGAGGCGCTCCTGCTTCATGCGCTCGGCAACAAGGAACGCCAATTCCAGCGCCTGATCCGCATTGAGCCGGGGGTCGCAGTGGGTGTGATAGCGATCCTGCAGATCGGTTTCGAGGATCGCCGTCGCCCCACCCGTGCACTCGGTCACGTTCTGCCCGGTCATCTCCACATGAATGCCGCCCGCATGCGTTCCTTCCGCCCGGTGAATGTCGAAGAACGCCTCGACCTCCTTCAGAATGCGATCGAACGGCCGGGTCTTGTAGCCAGAAACGGCTGAGATGGTGTTGCCATGCATGGGATCGCACGACCACACGACATTCCGGCCGGCCTTTTCGACGGCACGGATCAGCTTCGACAGATGCTTTTCAACCTTGTCGTGACCGAAGCGGCAGATCAGCGTGAGGCGCCCTGCCTCGTTCGCCGGATCGAGGATGTCGATGAGGCGCAATAGACCGTCGGGCTCCAGCGAGGGTCCGCACTTCAAGCCGATCGGATTTCTGATGCCGCGGAAATACTCCACATGCGCGTGGTCGGGCTGGCGGGTGCGGTCACCGATCCAAAGCATGTGACCGCTGGTAGCGTACCAATCGCCGCTTGTGGAATCGCGCCGCGTCAGGGCCTGCTCGTAGCCGAGAAGCAGGGCCTCATGGCTCGTGTAGAAACTCGTCGCGCGCAATTGCGGCGTGTTCTCGCTGGTGATTCCGCAGGCCCGCATGAAACCGAGCGTCTCGGTGATCCGGTCGGCCAGCTCCTGATAGCGATGACCCTGGGGGCTGTCATTGACGAAGCCCATGTTCCACTGGTGGACACGCTCCAGATCCGCATAACCGCCGGAAGCGAACGCGCGGATGAGGTTCAGCGTCGCCGCTGATTGACGATAGGCCTCGAGCTGGCGCGCAGGATCGGGAATACGCGCTTGCGGCGTGAACTCAGGTCCGTTGATGATGTCACCACGATAGCTCGGCAGCTCGACGTCGCCCTTCTTCTCCATCGGCGAGGAGCGGGGCTTGGCGAACTGGCCGGCGATCCGCCCGACCTTCACAACCGGGCTGCCGCCTGCATATGTCAGAACCACTGCCATCTGCAGGAACACGCGGAAGAAGTCGCGGATGTTGTCGGCCCGGTGCTCGAGGAAACTTTCGGCACAATCGCCGCCTTGCAGCAGGAACCCCTGTCCCGCAGCAACGCTCGCAAGTGCCTTTTTCAGCTCGCGCGCTTCACCGGCAAAAACGAGCGGTGGAAAGGTTGCGATCCGATCTTCGACCCCGCTGACGGCCTGAGAATCGGGATAATCGGGAACCTGCACAATTGGTTTATTGCGCCAGCTCTCCGGGGACCAGTTGCCCGTCATGTCCTAACACTCCGAAAGTTCTATAAGGCCGCGTAATCCGTCGCGTGCTGCCACCCTGCGAGCGGACCCATACGTGCCACATTCATCTGACGTTTGAGCCCTATATAGGGGAAGTCCCTGACCGATGCCAGTTGGAGTTGCGCCCGCCGGCGCTTCTCTCACCGCACCTCCTGCGCACTTGGATCTGCACATACGCGCCTGAGATTCAGCGGTCAGGCATGCGCTCGAGCCCCTCCAGATCCGGCGGTGCCCC
>CAZZPH010000227.1:0-4985 GCA_964655725.1 uncultured Hyphomicrobium sp. | reverse complement strand
ACCCTCGACAAGCTGTCGCCCGCCGACCTCGACCAGAACACCGCCGCCTGGGCGGTGGTGATGTGGCTGGCGGCCAACGCCGAGGGCGATTTCGGCTCGGGCGAGGCGCCGCTTACGCCGGAGGCGCAGCCTTGAAGGGGCTTCCGTGAAGGAAACGATGCAGCTCCAGTACGAACACCTGTGAACTGCCCGGACTTGCGCACGCGACGTTCTTTCACGATCCTGTCACGATTCTGAAACTGAATCGTCACTGGCGTCTGCGGGATTGATTCAGCGACCCGCCAACGGCATTAAGGATCTAGGGCATCGCATTGGACACGGCTACCCCATCGTCGTCGGGCCGCGCGCACCGGCTGCGGCCGCTCAGCGTCGCGGCGGCTGTCCTGGGGCTGCCGCTGGTGTACTGGCTCGTAAGAACTCTTGATCCTGCCCTTGCCCAAGCCGGGCTGGATGTCGTGATCCTCAACGCGCTGCCGGCGCTGATCCTCCTCGTCCTGCTCTGGATCCTGACCAGGCGTCCGTTTCTGGCGCTCGTACTCACCTGTCTGCTGCTGCGCGCACTGTTCACCGTGCACGAAGTGAAGCTCCTTCACACCGAGCAACCCCTGGTTCCAGGTGATTTCGCCCTGATCGGCCAGGTTTTCCGCGACCTCGGCTTCTACGTGCGCTACGCAAGCTTCTCTTGGGTCCACATCGGCGCCCTCCTGGCGATTGTCTTCGGCGTAATGGAAAAGCCATGGCTTCCCCTGAAGCGGATGCCGAGGGCAATCGGGGCCGCTTTGCTCCTGATCTTGGGAACAAGCCTGTTCGCCGGCTGGAAGCCCTGGTCCAACCTGTACTCGGTCGAGCGCATGCAGTTCAAGGCCTGGTCGCCGCGCGACAGTGCCGGGTCCGCGGGCATGCTTGGGCACTTTCTGTGGATGACGTGGCACACACAGCGATCCTTGCCGGAACCAGACACCGATCTGCTTGATCATTTCCGCAAGCATCAACAGGACGCGACTGCCGAAAACGGACAAAGACCGGAAACACGAACCCCACCCGATATCGTGATCGTGCAGAGTGAATCGCTGTTCGATCCGGGACGCATGCGCGCCTTCGATGGCAGCCCTCATCTGGGCACATTGCGCGGTCTCTCGCCACGCGCATTGAGCGGCAATCTCCGCGTCCCGGCCTACGGCGGCCTCACCACGCGCACCGAGTTCGAAGTCTTGACTGGCTATCCCATTCGTACCTTCAACGCAGCCTATCCGTATCAGGGTCTGGTGCACAGACCGATACACGCGCTGCCGCGCACGCTGCGTGACGCTGGCTACCGGACGATTGCGATTCATCCGTACGCCCCGCACTTTTACCGCCGCAACACCGTCTATCCTCTGCTCGGATTCGACACCTTTCTGAGCGCGTCCGATTTCAGAGGCAGTGACTACCACGGTCACTACATCTCAGACGCAGCGGTCACCACAAAGCTGATCTCTCTGCTCGAAGACAGCGGACCACCGATGTTGCTGTTCGTCGTGACCATGGAGAACCACGGGCCGTGGAATGCGCGTCGACCTCTTGATCCGGAAGCCCTGGCCACCATCGCGGTTCCCGATTCCCTTGATCCAGAAAGCGCGCTTGCCCTGCGAATGTATCTGCACCATCTCGATCGCGCCGACCTGGCGCTGCGCGATCTGGTCGATTTCATCGATGCCCGTGAGCGTGAGACCTGGCTCCTTTTTTTCGGCGATCACCTTCCCGCGCTTCAGGGAGCTTTCGAACACCTGGGGTTCAAGGACGACCGGCCGCCGTGGTCCCAACCGGTGCCCTACCTGTTGCTCAGCAACCGTCGCGAGCTGCAGGGCACGCGCGATCTGGAAAGCCACGAATTGGCGGACCTGCTTCTCGAGCATGCCGGGCTCGAGCTCGACCCCTTTTTCAGCAGTCGAACGGCCCTGCGCAGGATGCAGGAAGATCCGGATGCGGAGCCCGTCGATGCTGAGTCCGTGCTGACCAACCTGGTTCTGGAGCGCTATCAGGCGCGCATCGAGGAAAGCGTGACGCGGGCACCGGGCATCGAAGCCCGCATCGCGACCGTGGATGCCTGGGGCCCGAAAGGGACCGAAACGGTTCGCCATGCCGCTGACGCAGAACCTGCGCCGTCGGCGATCTGGCTTCGGGTCGAGGGCATGGACCCTGAGCGCACGCTCCGCGTCCGCATGTCAGGCGTGCTACTCGACGGCCACGCGGAGGGCAACGTGATCTTCGGACACCTCAGCGCCGCGCAGAAACTGGTGCTGTTTTCCGAGCCCGCCCGACATTCTCTGGAACTCGTCGACACCGAAAGCGGGGAGTGGCAGGCCGTCGGCGAGTTTGAAGTGCGTCGACGCGCCGCGCGTCTGCGCCTCGCCAACGGCAAACGCGCGGCTTCGTTTTGCCCGATCGATGGCTGGGGGCCCAAGGAATCGCCGCGAGATGCTTCTGCCAATCTGCAGCCTGATGGATCGCTGGGCCTGTGGTTTCGCGCATCCTGCTGGCCGCGCAGCGTGTTGGTGCTGTTCGGCGACGTGGAGCTCGAGGCAACGCGCGACGACCAGGTGGTCACGGTTGCCGTTCCCAGGCGCCTGTTCGCGCATGGCGGAAGCATCACCCTGGGGATCGCCGACAAAAGCAACAATGAGAGGGTGGGCGTTGGTACGCTGAACATCACCGACTGAATGTACAGTCGCGGCGCCCGTCTACAAACCGCATAGAGCCCAATGCAGAGTGGTCGAAGCCGGATGAGCCAGACGCCGTAGACAGTTTGAATCAGCCCCGGCACTGACGCTCTCGAACCTGGCGAGGGGCCCGCGAATCAGTCGTCAATCAAGTCGTCGGTATACGCGCCGAAGTAGCCGTGCCGCTTTAGCAGATTCCAGCGACCCAAGTCGTTGATGGTGTGGACGTAAATTGGGGGTCCACCACGTTCGACCAGCGCCATGAAGTCGCCGCGGATCGCGCGATGCTCCGGAATGGTCACGGCATACAGGCCGCTTTCCAATGCAAAATCCACGATCTGGCTTTCGCTAAGTTTCGATTGATAGGCAGTGAACACCACCCGCTCGAATCCGAGTTCACGGACGGCTTCAAGTTCTTCAGGGGCGTAGATCTGTGGAATGATTCGGATTGTCAGTCGTGGCGCCAGTTCACTGATGAGCTTCAGTCCGTCAAGATTGTTGTCCTTGATGTCGGTAATCACTTCCGCATCCTGGTGGGCCTCCATCCATTCGAACAGCACGGTCGGCGTCATGCGCCTGAGCCCGAAGTTCATCGGCGCCGACAAGAATGACGCCAGGGTCGGCTCAGCCCCTGCGGACTCGAAAAGAATCTCCCAGGCCCACTCCCAGTCGTGAATCAGCACCAGCTCGCCGTCGACTGTCCAGGCGAAGTCCAGCTCGAACACACGGAATCCGCGAGCGTAGTTCGCATCGAGCGCGTCCAGCGAATTCGTGTACGCGCGCCCATTGACCCTGCCACCCGCATGCGCAACGTGGGGCGAGCGCCGCCCATCAGTTCCAACGTCACCTGCACCGTCCTGACTCCCTGCATCGGGGGAGAGAGTGAGCATCATCATCAAACGCACAGCTGAAAGGATCACGACACGGGCCCACCCATGAAACTATCGAGCAGCAAGTCGCGATTCGGCGGCTGGGCGCAATTCAGGACCATGCGCTCAATCAGGCCGTCGGACACAGAACTCGGGCGTCAGGTGACGCCAAGTCGCTGCCTCGCGAGAGCGGTCGGCCACCATCACCGCCAGCGTATGGGTAGGCTTGACGCGGCCTGCCAGAATCTCGGCCTCATCGCGGGCATGGACGCGATCCACGAACGCCCGATCCCACTCGCCGTTCACATCGAAGTTGTGGCCGAAAGCGCGATCGACGAAAGGATCGATGATGTTGCCGTAGGCGATGAACAGGCGGAAGCCGAAACGTTCAAGCAGCAACGGAAGGATGTCCTGCGCGCGTATGCCTTCAAATCCTTCGACCGAACAGTCCCAGTTGTCGTACTCTTCTTCCATTCGACGCAACTGGTGGTTGTAGCGATATCCCTCGGGAAGCTCGCTCCAGTACTCCTGGACAATTTCCAGTGCCTCGGGCCAACGCGCGTGACCGTTGCGACCGATCATGTCCGATGTGATGAATCTTCCCCTGTCACCAATGGCGACCAACACGGCATCAAACAGTCCCTCCAGGTTAACGACATGGTGCAGGCTTTGGTTGGCAAGCACCGCATCAAACTGCGTTTCAGGAAACCAATCGTTGAAGTCGGCGCGAAGCGGCTGTATCTGTGCCGCCAGACCTGCGTCTGCGGCCATTTCCTTGCCGCGCGCGAGCATGGCTGGATTGATGTCCAGGCACTCCAACACAAAGTGACAGCGGCCTGACGCTACCAGTGCCTTGGCCACACGCACCTCGGCATCGCAGTTGCCGGAACCGATGCTTAGGAATCGCGCTGGCTTGCTCTCGGACCTCGCAGCTTCATCATAGACCTCAGCGAGCTGCTGCTCGAAGAACGCCTCGGGGTGCGAGAATCCAAACTCCTCCAGGATCGGACGCAAATAGCGATTCGACCAGTAATGGAAGATATCTGGAAGCTCGTGCACATTGACTTGACCCTCAAAGGTCGCAACCTCGGACGCCATGCGCTTGGCATAATCCAGGTCGTTGGCGTTGTCGTTCCGCTCAGGTGCTGCTGAATTGCGTGCGCCCAACAGACGTTCGGCCGCCAGACACACGCGTCTCACAGGCGCGCGAAGCCGGAACGGGAGTCGCCAGGACATCGAACGAATTCTTTGCCGGATAGACATGGTCAATTGCGTCCTTCTACAGCTTTGGCCGCCAGCGCATCGTATCGCTTCGCCGCCCGGGCACCCGCGATTTCCTCGATCTCATCTCTTAGACGTTCGGGCGACACCCTTCCCTCACCCATCAAGGCGCGCACCACGTGATCGAGGTTCTTCT
>CAZZPH010000226.1:0-4992 GCA_964655725.1 uncultured Hyphomicrobium sp. | reverse complement strand
CAGATAAAGCAAGATAATCGGCAGCCAGGGTAAGGTCTCGCGGCCGACGAGTGAGAGATAGGCGTTCCCGGCTGCCATCCCCAAGGCGAGGACGGAAAAGCCCTGCAGGATGCGGGTGACGACATCGGCTAGCGCCATTACGCTCAGGTCACCATTGCGGATGTGCGCCATCTCGTGGGCCACGACGCCTGCGATCTCCCGCAAGGTCAAACGGCGCACGAGACCTTCGCTGAGTGCGATCACCGGCCGGTCTGTGGTTCCCGCGCTGAAGGCATTCAGCGTCATGCTAGGGACGATGTAGAGGTCGGGGCGCCGCTCCAGGCGCGCCCGCCAGGCCAGCACGTCGATCAGGCTCGACAATTGGCTGTCGTCGGGAGCAACGCGCGTGGCGCGATAGATCCGCATCACGACCTCGGCGGGAACGCGCGGTGCAAGCACAAAAGAGCCCGCCGACAGCGCCGCCGCCCCCATCAGTCCGGGCACGCCCGCAAGTACAAAAGCGCAGACGCACAGAAGGACGCCCAATCCCATGAGAATGAGAACGGATTGGACGAGGTTATCACGCGTCGAAACGCGCTGGTCCCGATCTGCCGGTTCAGGTCTCATATCGCCTCCCACGGCTGCACTTCGCTCGATGGCTGCTGTGATCACCAGTCCTGCCGCCGTGATGGTCAGGTGGCGCGGGAGTTTGCCGAAGTCCGGGTACAACGAGCGGGCGCGCCCTTTAATTCCTTCCCATGAACCCGTCTAGAATTTGGCGAGCATGCCGAGCTGAGGGTCGATGCCGGCCGTGGCGTCGAACTGTGCCACAAGCGCTGGAACAATCTTGTGCGCCTCGTCGACAACCGTGAACCTGACGTCAATGCCCGCTCTGATGAACTGATCCGACTTCATGTGCGCCAACAAGTCCAGGAACGGTGTCCAGAACTGTTCGATGTTGGCGACGACGATCGGTTTCTCATGGCGTCCGAGCTGTGACCAGGTCAACTGCTCGACGAGTTCCTCCAGGGTGCCGATGCCGCCGGGGAGCGCCACAAAAGCTGCCGAGCGCTCGAACATGAGCTGTTTGCGCTCGTGCATGTCGCGCGTCACGATCAGGTCGTTGACGTCCTTGAGCATCTGCTCACGCTCGGTCAGAAAGCCCGGAATAATCCCGGTGACATGGCCGCCCGCCTCGAGTGTCGCGCGCGCAACCTCGCCCATCAGCCCCAGGCTGCCGCCGCCGTAAACGAGCCCCAGATCCGCATTCGCCAGCGCCATGCCGAGGTGACGGGCCGCTTCACCATAGCGCGGGTCTCGACCGAGGCCCGAACCGCAATAGACACATACCGAACGCAACGGAACCCGCCGCTGCGATGGTGATTGGCCGCGCCCTGAGCGCTTTACAGTTAACGCACCATTTCCTTTTCGCGCGACTTTCGATCTGGTTGACTGCTTCTTCACGGGTTTGCTCGGCACGGTGAGTGAGCCTTCGATTGGGGGTAGGATCCAGGATGCGGCATAGTGCGAACTTATGCTCGCGGCTTGCGGGAATTGAGGCGCCGGTTGGGCAGCGACAGGCACGGTCTGGGCTGGAGTCACGCTTTAATGACCCATATCAGTCTATGCTGGGCTTCCGCGAAACGCGTATAACATCTAGGATTGTCGGCGGGGGCAATCACCTGTGTGTAACGGGAGCGGTGTGACCGTGGTTGGCTCTCTGGTCCGCGTGTCGGTCGTGGCAGCGGGGCTCGCAAGTGCGGGCACCGCGATGGCGGACAATGGCGACTTTCGTTTCGCTGGCCCACGCGGTCCCGGCCTCGAGGGAGCTGCTGCGCCGCTCCAAGTCCGGGTCGCCCCGCTGATCGCCGGGTTATTTTTCACCCCCGCTTGGGCGGGTGACGTCCTGCCGCCAACCATGTCCCGTGTCGTCTTTCAGCCGGGAGGTGCCGTTGAGATCGATGGCCGGGGAGAGCCGGGCAGTACGGTACGCCTGACCTCAGGGGAGGCGACGCTGGCGGAGACGACGGTCGGCGCGAACGGCAATTGGCGCATTGTTTTGAACAAGGGACTGACGCCGGGCGAGCACCGGCTGCAGACACGGGCGGTGCGGCCTGGAGATGCCCATGCCGTCTTCGGCGACGATGCGCGGATTGCGGTGCCGGCGGAATTCGTCTCCGATGCGGTCGTTGCATTTGAGAGTGCCGCTCCGCAGCGCGCAGCAGAGCGGGACGATCGTGTGCGCGAGCGTGCCGAGCAGCTCGCCCGGGACGCTGGTGAGGCCTACACCGACATCATGGCCGAAACAGCACGCCCGTCCGCCGAGCCCCCGCCCCGCCCTGGCGTGGCTGAGGTACCTGATGGACCCGCGACAGGACCTGATGCGCAGACACCGGGCGGATCGGCCGCAGATGAGCCCTCGACGCTCGACAGCATTGTCGATTGGCTGCGGCGGTCAGCGCGCGCCTACGACGACAAAATCGTCAAGGAACTCTCCGTTCCGGTTCCTGGCTTGGCATCGTCCCCGCCTGATCCATCATCGCCTGCAGAGTTGTCCGCTAAATCCGATGCCCGTGAGGTGGCGCGGCGTCTTGCCGAAGATCGGCGGCGCGCGGAACAAGACGAGCAACGCCGCCGTGCAGAGCCAGAGGCGCGCAAAGCTGCTGAGGCCAAGCGCCTGGCCGAGGTTGCCGCGCGTAAAGAGGCGGAGGCGCGTAAGGCGGCCGAGGATCTGGCCCGGCGTCAGCGCGAAGCGGACCAGCGCATCGCTGACAATCTCGAGAAGCTGAAGATCGCGCGCGCCGAGGCCGACCGCAAGGCGGCGCAGTCCTCTGCCCGGACGGATGAGGAGCAGCCTCCCGCGCCGGCAATCACACTGGAAAGCTTCACCCTGCCTGGTGACGAAACGCCCCAGCAGCAGCGCCTGAGACTGGCGCGCGAGGCCGCCGATGATCCCAACGAGGAGGGTTCGGCGGAGCCGCCGATTGTTCAGTGGGTCGGACGGACGCCTCGACCCGAATATGCCATGGCTGGCACATCGCACCGGGCCGCTTCACGCCGCTGTTCCAAGGGCAGGGTGGTGCGGCGTTCCGGCAAGCGCTGGTATGTTGTTGGCAGCACCGACACCCTCTGGAGCATCGCCCGGCGTTATTATGGCAGTGGGCTCGCATGGCCGAAGATCTACAGGGCAAACCGTACTCGCCTGTCTGATCCGGATATTGTCCGCCCATGTCAACGCCTGCGCCTGCCCCGCTAGTTGCGGGTGCCGTGCTCTAGCCATCGCACCACTAAGCGCGCTACCATGGCGATCTATGCCGGGCACATGCCCGCCGCCTGGGTTGACGCGCGGCTGAGCGCCAGCCTGATCCCTTTCACGATCCGCCGAAGGTTTCGACAGAAACGACATGGACGTTTCGACATCATCTGCTCGCGCATCTGCGCCCCCGACACAAACCGCGCCCAAAGGCGAGAACCCCAATCATATTCTGGGTCTCGGCAGTGGTGCGGATCATTGGACGGTATTCCGCGGACTACTGCCGTTCGTCTGGCCGGAAGGGCGGCCGGATCTGAGAGCCAATGTCGCGCTGGCGTTCGCCATGCTCGTGCTGGCAAAGCTCGTCACGATCGCCATTCCGATCGTGTTCAAATACACGACTGACTGGCTGATGGCTGATGCGCCAAGTCCCACATCGCTGGGGGCTGGCGAGATCGCGATGGGTGTCACCCTGCTCATCCTGGCCTACGGCGTGGGCCGCGTGCTTGCGATGGTTTTGAACCAGATCCGCGACGTTTTGTTCACCAAAGTCGGACAGAACGCGGTGCGCGCCCTCAACAACCGCACCTTCGAGCACTTGCATCGTCTGTCGCTGCGCTTCCATCTGGAGCGCCGCACCGGCGGTCTTTCGCGGGTGATCGAACGGGGCACTCGTGGCATCGACCTCATCATGCGTATGGGCATTCTGCAACTCGCCCCCACGCTTCTCGAGCTCGTCCTCGTTTGTGCACTTCTCGTCTACTTCTTCGACTGGACGTATGTCGCCATCCTGCTCGTGACGATCGCGACCTATATCTGGTTTACGTTCGCCGCCTCCGAGCGGCGCATCGCCATCCGGCGCGAAATGAACGACAGCGATACGGACGCCAATACGAAGGCGATCGACAGCCTCTTGAACTTCGAGACCGTCAAGTATTTCGGCAATGAGGACATCGAACGGGCGCGCTTCGATAAGGCCATGGCGCGCTACGAGCGGGCGGCCGTCAAAACGTACGCTTCGCTCGGCACCCTCAACTCAGGCCAGGCGCTGATCTACACGGTTGGCATGACGCTGGTCATGTGGCTGTCGGCGCGCGGGGTCGTCGCGGGCACCTATACGATTGGCGATTTCGTGATGATCAACGCGATGCTGATCCAGCTCTATATGCCGCTCAATTTCATGGGCATGGTCTACCGCGAGATCAAGCAGGGCCTTGTCGATCTGGAAACGATGTTCGGGCTGTTGTCGGAGAATCCGGAGGTCGTCGACAAGCCGAATGCACGTTCTCTCCAAGTTGGTAGCGGGGCCATTCGTTTCCAGGACGTCTGCTTTGCCTATGATGCAGACCGGCCCATTCTGAAGAATGTCTCGTTCGACGTTCCAGCCGGGCGCATGGTCGCGATCGTGGGGCCGTCGGGTGCAGGCAAGTCCACAATCTCGCGAATCCTGTTCCGTTTCTATGATATTCAATCCGGCAAGGTGACGATTGACGGGCAGGACATCCGCGATGTCACGCAGACGTCCTTGCGCCGCGCGATCGGCGTCGTCCCTCAGGACACCGTGCTGTTCAACGATACCATCCTCTATAACATTCGCTACGGCCGGTTCGATGCCACCGACGAAGAGATCGTCGAAGCAGCCCGCATGGCGCAGATCGATGACTTCGTCTCCACGCTGCCACAGGGCTACGGGACGATGGTCGGCGAGCGCGGGCTGAAGCTCTCGGGCGGCGAGAAGCAGCGTGTGGCGATCGCGCGAA
>CAZZPH010000225.1:0-4997 GCA_964655725.1 uncultured Hyphomicrobium sp. | reverse complement strand
AAACTTGGAAAAATTATGTGGAAAGAGACCGTGAAAGCAAACTGAATGCGGGCCAGAAGGACGGCGTCGAGATCCATGGCGGCAGGTCCATCACAGGCGCAACAATCTGATGAGTATGGACTTATTCGGCGGCGCCGTCGAGCAGGCGCACGCGACACGGGTTCTTCCGTCCGGATCATAAAATCGAATGGAGCGCAACTACGCCGCACTGGATGCTGTTAAAAAAAAGTCTTATTTGACTTCGTTGATCGCCGATTGCGACGATCAGCTAATCAAGGAGATGCCCCAATGGGCTCAAGAACTCTGACACTCGTCCTCATGGCGGTTGCCGCCGTGCTGCTCGCATACCTGCTTGTTGGCGGTCCGGCTTCGCCCCCGTCAACAGAGCCAAGCGCGCCCGCGGCAACACCGTCGGCGGCACCAGAGCCAGCACCGGCGCCTGAACCGGCACCGTCGGCTGCGCCTGCACCGGCTCCTGCGCCCGAACCAGCTCCGGCAGCGGCACCTGAACCGGCCCCTGCTGCGCCAGCGCCGGAACCTGCTGCTCCCGTTACGCCCTAAGTCAGAGCGTACGGACGACACGACACGCATTTACCTCGGGGCGCGGCATGTCGAACACATGCCGCGCCATTTCTATGTGAGAACCACGGTTACGGGGCGTTAGCCAAGGCTCCTCAGCCGCCTTGACGCCGCCACATTGCAGGTCGATATTAAACGCTGTTCATTATGGCTGACTCAGGCAAACCTGAGAGATGGGAGGCCCAATGTGGGGCTATCGCAATCGCATAGACCGTGATTTGAAGCGCTGGCGGGAAGCCGGGTGGATCGATCACGGATCCGAAGCCGCCATCCGGGCGGATCTCAAAGCCAATTCCTACGGGATCGGGCTCGCAGGTGCCCTCGCCATCCTGGCGGCCGTGCTCATCGGCTTCGCCGTCATGAGTTTCGTGGCCGCGAACTGGCAAGCCATGCCCAAGGTCTTGCGCCTGACCATGCTGTTTGGCCTCCTGTGGGTCTCCTATGGCATGGCCGGTACGCTGTTCGAGCGGGCTCGCCAACTCGCGGGCGAGGGGCCCCAAGAGCGCTCAGCTCGCGCAATGACGGCATTCGCTCATGCCGCCGTCCTCGTCGGCGCTGGCGTCTTCGGCGCCAGCATCATGCTGATCTCTCAAATGTACCACATGGACGGCAACCCACCCGACGCGGTGCTCGTGTGGGCCGCGGGTGCATTGCTGGCGGGCGTCGTCTTCCGGTCCAACCCTTCGCTGGCCTTCGCACTCGTCCTGTTCTCCATCTGGGGCATCATGGAGACATCCAGCAGTTTGGACGTCTTCTGGCCCTACCTGCTGGCCTGGGGTGCCACCTCGGCGACCTTCTATTGGCAGAAATGGCCTGCCGGGGCGCATCTGAGCGGCGTGGGGCTGACAGGCTTCCTGATCACGATGGGCTCTGTCTGGCATAACCAGTCGGGCTACGAAATCATGCTCCTGTCGGGCATTGCACTGGCTGCACTGGCCGCATTCGGCCTGAAGGCCTTCCCCAAACTGGACACCATTTGGCGCCCGGCGCTCAGCTATGCCTTTGTCGTCGCCTTCGCGGGCTTCCTAGCCTTGCAATTCGTCCGCAATCCCTCACTTGCGGCCTTTGTGGTGCTCGCCGCGCTGGCACTGTGCCTGACGCTTCTTGCCATCTGGTGGGGCCTTGCCGCGCCCGACCGGCTGACACTTTGGCTCGGCTATATCGGCTTCTCGATCGAAATTCTCGCCATCTACAGCAAGACGATCGGAACCCTTATGGGCTCGTCGCTGTTCTTTCTCAGTGCAGGTCTCATCGTGGCGGGCCTTGCCTGGCTCGCCTACCGTCTGCATGCACGCCAGGACTATTCGGAGGTGGTGTCATGATGTCATTCTCGAAGCGTTCCATATGGCTCGCGGTTGCGGCCGTCGGTGCTATTCAGACTGCCGTGCTGGTTTCCATGGTCTGGGGGCGGGTCCACCTCCTCACGAACGGGCGTGAGATCGTCGTCGACGTCGTGCCCGTCGACCCGCGCGATATCTTCCGGGGCGACTATGTGATCCTCAACTATGATTTTTCAAACACCGGTGAGGTCCTTCTGCCGGCTGGCATGTCGAAGGGTGACCGGGCCTACGCGACGATTGCCAAAACAGCCGAAGACAAGTGGCAGGTGCGCAATGTCTCCGCGGCCTATCCGGACAACACCGGCCCCGACGACGTCGTCCTCAAAGGCATCGTGGAGTGGGCAGGCCACCGCCGGCCCGAATTGGGTCCGACGGCGGGGCAGCTTCGCTACGGCATCGAGAGCTATTTCGTTCCCGAGGGCACGGGACGCCCGCTCGAGGAGAAGGTCCAGCAGCAACGAATCCAGGCGGTGCTGGCGGTCGGCCGCAAGGGAGACGTCGCCATCAAGGGGCTGAAAGTGGACGGGGAGCTGATCCACCAGGAATCGGCGTTGTAGGAGCAGTGCGCCGCACACACGCCTCTGGCCGACACGCCTCTGGCCGACCAGAGAGCCAGCTGATATGGGAGCGCCCTTGAAGGTCACGCCGCGCTGACGGGTCAGCGCATCGTCCCCAATGGAGCGCCCACACATGCAGATCGTTCGCCACGAGGCCAACGCCGTCTACGCCAAGGCCGTTGAGGCCAACGGATTCGTCTTCACCGCCGGTATCGTGCCCGCGAACCTGGATGCCGACGCCACCGGTCAGGCAGCAGAGGTGCTGGCTGAGATCGACCGCCTGCTGGCCCTCGCCGGCACTGACAAATCGAAAGTCGTGTTCGCCAACCTGTGGCTGGCCGACGTGCGCCATCGCGAAGCGGTCAACGTCGCCTGGTCGGCCTGGATGGGCGGCATCAGCGCCCCGGCACGGGCCGCTGTCGAAGCCAAGCTCGTCGATCCTCGCATGCTCGTGGAGATCGGTGTCATCGCCGTGAAGTGACCCGACCGGTCGATCATGTGGCACCTATGCCGCGCTATAAGAATCTTTTGAGGCAATTGATCGGAGGGCTCGCCGGTCCGCACCGTTTCTGGCAGCGTTCCACTCAGATTCGCGCATCGCTTGGGGGCATTCTGATGATTTCGAGACTAGGTGCGGTCGTTGTAGGGGCAGTTTTGGCGACGTCCGGCGTCGCTGCGGCAGCACCCGGCGTGGATACGGGCATGGCCGGTGCGATCCACGACCTGCGCAAGGAAGGCAAGCGCGTGTGCATTGTCGGCCATTACCATTACGGCAGCGGAACAGGCGGCACGAAGAAGCGCGCCGAAGCTGACGCCATCGCCTCCTGGGCAAGCTTCACAGACCTGGAGTACGGATCCGCCTGGGCGAACTTCCAGAAGGCAGCCAACCGCCGATTGAGCTGCAGCACTGGCGTTGGAGGGTTTTCCTGCAACGTCGAGGCGCGCCCCTGCCGCTGACCCGCCGGGCTGTAATGGATGATCAGGCGCGCATCGCCCGGGCGCGAATCTGGGCGGCGACGTCTGGATTGATGAGTTCCAGCCGGTGGAAATCTTCCGCATGAAGCTTCAGAAGCCGGCATTTTGACGCCGTGATAAAGGGCGCACGCGGTGCGTCGGCCGTCAGCATCACATCGGCACCGAAGAATTCGCCCGACTGCAGCCAGACCTCACCTTGTGGATCCGCCATCCGCACTCGCCCCGAAGCAATGAAGTACATGGCGTGGGCAGGCTGTTCGGCGGGGAGGACCTCGACATGGGGCGGCAGGTTGTGAGCATGCAGCAACGGCATGATCTGGCCAACCTCACGTGCGTCCAATTCCGACAGCAGGGGAATGCGCGAAATCAACGACCAGTTGACAACAAAATCCCGGCGACCGGCTTCCTGAGCGAAACCCGCGGCCACGATGGCGACGGGTAGTGCCAGAATACACAGGCCTGAAACCATCACCACGCCACCGAACAACCGGCCGAGCGGGGTGATGGGCGCCACATCTCCGTAGCCAACCGTCGTCAACGTGGCGATCGCCCACCACGCCGCATCCGGCACCGTGCCGAAGGCCTCCGGCTGGGCACCACCTTCGAGCATGTACATGACCGAGGCAGACATGAGCAGCGCCGCCACCAGCAGAAGCCCCGCGCCAATCAGCGAGCGCCGCTCGTTGTAGAGCACGCGCAGCAGCGTGTGCAGGGCCGGCGAATAGCGTGACAGCTTGAGGAAGCGCAACAAGCGCAGGATCCGCAGGAACCTCAGATCGATCGATACGAAATACTGCAGATAGAAGGGCAGGATCGCCAAAAGATCGATAACGAGCGCGGGGCTCGAGGCAGCCTTAAGACGGGCACGCCACGGCGAATAACGCCTCAGGAACGGCATCTCAACGGCCGTCCAGAGACGGACCAGATACTCGATCGTGAACACGGCTACCGAGAACACTTCGAAAGCGAATAACCAGGGGCCGTAAGCTTGAGCGATACTGGGTACCGTCTCGGCAACGAAGGCTGCAATATTGAGAACGATGAGCGTGACAATGAAGCTATCGAAGGCCCGGCTCGCCACATGATCGCCGCGGCCTACCTCCACCACTTCGAACGCACGCCGGCGCCACGTCTTGGCTGTGACTTGTTCCGCGCCAGACTTGCGATCACCCATCGACCCAATTCCTTGCGGCCACTCTCATGCCGATCATGCCGCCGCGGCAGTTGCTTGGATACGGTCTCCTGCCATGTCGATCCGCGCGGCACAATATTTCTCGCTACGCGATGCGGCGCACGAGGAAAGTCGGGACCCACAAAGCGCTCCCGTAAACTTGCGGCGCCAATCCGTCCGAACGCGATCCGGGGGGCACCGCTGGCAGGTTCGCAAGGTTCACGAACTTGCGATTTGTACGTGTCCGGGGTTTTGGCTACACCCAGATCATTCGCCGCTGATCGAACACATCAGCATCGGTTTTTTTGGAGGAGAACGATCATGAAGACCTGGACCAAGCCCGCCGTTCGCGAGCAGGAAGTCGGCCTCGAGGTG